>CATMVR010000712.1 GCA_950075905.1 uncultured Persicitalea sp.
GTCCTGCCACAGCAGATCATGCAGGTACACCCGGGCAGTATTGATGCCGAGTTCTTCCGCCCAAGCCAGCTCTTTGTCTATTTCGGCAGGGTTGAAGGTATCTTCCTGAAACATTTCCAACTGATTGATGGCACTGGCGGGGTTATAGTTTGGTCCAAACAACCAGGGTTGTTTGGCATACCAGGCGTCGGCATCTGCCTGAGACCAGCGGGTAGAGCGGGGTGGCTGGGCGAAGGACAGAGTAGAGAGGAAGGCAAAAAGTACAAGCAATATTTTTTTCATAAAAGCTGGTTATTCGTTAGGTGTTTTTGAATATTGTTGCAAAGTAGCCCGTACCAAGGTAAGTTTGGAGGCATGGCCACTTCTATATCTATAAAGTGCTATAACGAGCTTTTACCCTCTTTGCGCATCATCTTTTTTTACTGGTCCGAATCACCGTTACCATTTATGAAAAAAATATACCTTTCTTTTGTCCTGCTTTTGGGAATACACTTCCAGACATTTTCCCAAAGTCTGACAATTACCTCTACCAAAACCGATAAAGAACTTACTCGAAAAATAGAACAGGCCCTGGCTGGCTTTCGGGGGCAGGTGGGCGTCTACGTACGCAATCTGCGTACCAACCGATCGGTAGCCATCAAAGCAGACAGCTTGTTTCCTACCGCCAGTATGGTCAAGATTCCCATTCTGTGCGGAGTATTCGATAAAATCGCTCAGGGGGAGCTGTCGTATACCCAGGTACTCACCTACCGTGACTCCCTCCGCTACGACGATGGGGTAGTGGGTTCATTGCGTGATAGCTCCCGCATTCCGCTCAGCATGCAGGTAATCGCTAAAAACGGGGCGGTCAATCAGGCCAAATCGGAGGTGGTGCTAGTCCATGCTCCGCACGGGGAGTACGTGTTTTGTATCACGACCAAAAACCAGGAAGACCAGCGGTGGACGGCCGACAACGAAGGCTACGTACTACTACGTACCTTGTCTGGCCTTATCTGGAATCACTTTGAGCCAGACTACCCCTGGCAGCCGCTGGCAGAGTCTCCTAAGTGGCAATACTAAAAGGTAAAGGTATGCCAGTCAGCGCCGACCGGCATTTGTAATCTACCAAGCAAACTTTCGTTTTTGTAGCATGGAGAGAAGAAAAAAACACCTGGGAAGTCACCAGTTTCGGACTAAGCTGGTTCGAAAGCTACATGACTTCTTTGAAAACTTTGTATTTTATTTGGGGCTCTTCGTGATCCTTCTGGTTGTATACGACGTAGGATTCCCGCACTACATCAAGTACGTATATTTCTCGGTGATGTACTTGTGGTACCTGAGTTTCTTCTCAATCACCCTGGCGTTGCGGGCATTGCGATACCCCCTCAAAACCTGGCCTCAGCGGGTACTTCAATGGCTTCCTGTTGTCTTTCTGGCGACGTTTTGTTACTACAAGTACACCGAAATCCTGGTTAAGCCCGACTTTAAGTCGGTGGCCTATTACAGCGGGCTCCTCCTGTGCTTTGTGTTGATTGTGCTCGACTCCTCCCGTAAGATTCTCCAGATATACACCAAGCGCTTCAACCCGGCCCTGCTGTTTGTGATCAGTTTTTTGCTTCTGTGTATGATGGGCTGCGGACTGCTGCTACTGCCCCGCGCTACCATCAACGGCATATCCTTTACCGACGCGCTATTTACATCGGTAAGCGCTGTGTGCGTTACCGGGCTTAACACACTCGATACTGCTACGGAATTTACGCGGTTGGGTAAATTTTTCATTCTTTTGCTGATTCAGCTGGGTGGATTGGGAATCCTGTCTTTTACCAGCTTTTTTGGGTACCTCTACAAGGGTGGATTCTCCATAGAAAACCAGCTATTTCTTAAAGACTTTGTCACAGCCGATCGCGTGAGCGATACCTTCCGGTCGCTGCTGCATATCATTGTTATCACGCTGTTGGTAGAAATACTGGGGGTGGCGTTCATCTACCTCACCGTCGACGCCGAGGCATTTAGTACCTGGGGGCAACGTCTTCGCTTTTCTATTTTTCACGCTGTCTCCGCTTTCTGCAACGCTGGCTTTTCTTCGGTGCCCAATGGGTTATTTAATCCTTTTCTCCGCAAAGATTATGATTTTCAACTAGTGATTTGTGTGTTGGTCATCATCGGTGGCATTGGGTTTCCAATCATTACTGATTTTTATTACTATATCAAGCATTATATCATGCAGTTTATGATGCTGGTCGTCAACCGCAAGCCGGTGGGGCATTTGCCCCGAACGGTTAGTATCAATACTACCATTGTGCTTACCACCACCTCGATCCTGCTTGTTTCCGGTGTGTTTATCTTTTTTATTACAGAATACTACGGGGTACTGTATAGTCACGAAACCTGGTATGGCAAGCTGGTTACGGCGTTTTTTGCCTCCGTGACTCCCCGAACCGCTGGCTTCAACACGTTCGATATGTCTATCATGCAACCGGCCACCATCCTCATTTATTTGTTATTCATGTGGATTGGCGCTTCTCCGGGGTCAACTGGTGGGGGTATCAAGACTTCCACGTTTGCGGTTGCTATGCTCAATGTGCTCAGTCTGGCCCGCGGAAACGACCGGGTTGAGTTTCGTCGCCGGCAGATACCTTCCGAGTCGGTTCGCCGGGCATTCTCCATTCTGATTCTTTCGTTGCTGGTTATCGGTCCGGCTATTCTGATTATTACGGTGCTCGAACCGGAGAAACAACTTATCAATATAGCTTTTGAGTGTTTTTCGGCGTTTAGTACCGTAGGGCTTACATTGGGCATTACTCCACAACTTTCTGATTCTGCCAAAATAGTACTCGTAGTAATTATGTTTATTGGTCGGGTGGGTACCTTTACCCTCCTTGTCGCCTTTGTCCGGCAAACCAAAGCCATCAATTACCGGTATCCCAACGAAACCATCTTTATAAACTAAACATCCCATGAAATTTTTTGTAATAGGCCTTGGCAATTTTGGCGCCGCTCTTTCGGTAAGACTTACCGCCATGGGGCACGAG
>CATMVR010000713.1 GCA_950075905.1 uncultured Persicitalea sp.
CCGCTCCGTCCGCCTCGGCTTCTACCAGCAGGCTGATGCCCGGTTTGAGCCGGTCGTCGCTCAGGCCATGCAGAGTGCCGACACTTTGCATTTTACCCCCGGGTAAAAATGTCTGAAAATTATGAGAAAATGGATTCTGTAACGCCAATCGCTGGTCTGAGAGGAAAATGTGGGCGAGGGTATCTGGAAGCATATATTAGTGAATTAGGGGTTTATCAGGCGCTTACAACAATATTGTGCGTCAGGGTGTAGCCGTCGGCAATACTCCCCGACACGATGGACATTTCGTTGGCAATAGAATCCGCAAAAACGCCATCGCGGGCGTTGGAGGTATTCTGCCTGCCGTTGGTGTAGAACTTTGTAGCGGTGGTGTACACATGGTCGCAGATGTCGGTCGGGAAGGCAATCTGCGTTACCAGCAACGACTTCCCGCTGGCGTCGAAGATATGCACGTGAATGTGCGGCGCCCGGCCCGGGTACCAGCCTGGGAAAATAGTCTGGAAGGCCGCCAGTCCGCTGGCATTGGTAGTCTGCCGGCCGCGCAAAAAGTGAACCGACCTAAAATTTCGGGATTGCAAACCCGTGCCACCGTACTCAGAGTAGTAGCCGTCCTTGTCGCAGTGCCAGATATCCACGATGGCTCCCGGCAACACCTCGCAGCTTTTGTTCTTGTTCTGAATAGTAATGTTCACGATCAGGGGTACCCCCGTCCGGTCCGAGCGAATGTCTTTCATCACCAGCGAAGCGGGCGATTTGGTCGGGAATGGCCCGGCGGTTTCGGAGGACGTACTGGTGCAGCTGGTATTGGTACTGCCGCTGGTAGACATAGTAGTATCCGAACCGCCCGCAACGGCCTCGATGGACTCCTTTTCACAAGCGGCCAGCGCATGGATCGTGAACAGGCTCAGTCCGGCTTTTTTCAGAAAATCAATTCGTTTCATAAGGGAGCAGGTATTACCTCTGGTTGATTTTATAACGCAGCGGGTAGCATTTTCGATACTTGTCAGTACGCAATTGCCCAGAAGATGTGGCGGGTAACCCCAAATAAATTTACGGGCACCCATACGCCGGAAACAGAAAAGGAGCCGACGAACAAACCCGCCAGCTCCTTATAGATACTTTCATTTTCTCAACCCCACATCCAGGGTACCAGGTACCCAACATTTTGTCTTTTCGGCAAGCTACCGCTTTGGGTCAGACAGTCCCCCCTCGAATAAGCCGCAGAATAACCGCGATCACCGCAATAACCAGCAGTACGTGAATGATGTTTCCCATTCCGAAGCTATCGAAGCCCAGAAAGCCGATGAGCCATAAGATTACCAGTATGACGGCAATCGTGTACAGGATGTTTCCCATTGTGATGTAATGTTTTGGTAAGAGTTAAAGAAGATAGTTTGTTCATGCCCTTACAAATGAGATACCAGCCGCAAGCGCCTTCGCGGACCAGTGAATTTGCCTCCTTCCTCCTACATATATTCAGATGAGTTAAAAATAGTGGGGAAAAACACCCTCACATTTGATTCTGGTACGCAAAAAAGCGTATTTCGGGAATGTCAGAACAGCTTCATCTGCATTCCTTCTTTCCGGAACTGCGTTCTGTCGAGTTTGGGAAACGTCCGGCCACCAAAGTACCTGGCGCAGGCAACGGCATGCAGTGTACGTATGTGCTCAGAAAGGGCCCCCTCGCCGCGCATGCGGGTACCCCAGCGACTGTCGTTCAGGCTGCCGCCGTGGCAGTCTTTGATCTGCCGCAGTACCTTGTCGGCCCGGTCGGGAAAAGCTTTGTGAATCCAGTCTTCAAATAGCTCTCCGATGGCCCCGTTCAGACGCACCACCGTGTAGCCCGCCGCCAGGGCGCCAGCCTCAGCGGCCGCTTCGATCAGCTTAGGAATTTCGTGATCATTCAGGCCCGGAATGATGGGGGCGGTCATCACACCCGTCGGTATGCCCGCCTCGGTGAGTTTCCGGATTACTGCCAGCCTTTGCTTTGCCGTAACGGTACGGGGTTCCAGGGCTCGTCGAAGTTCTTCGTTCAGGGTAGTCAGCGTAATATAAACGTGCACCAGGTTATGCTTAGCCAGTTCCGACAGTAGATCCAGATCGCGCAGAATAAGGGCGTTTTTGGTAATGATCCCCACCGGATTGCGATATTTGAGAAATACTTCCAGCAGGGAGCGCGTGATCCGAAACTGCCGCTCGGCGGGTTGGTAGCAGTCGGTATTTCCCGAAAGCGAGATGGGTACGGGCTTCCAGCGGGGCGACAGCAGCTCGGCTTCCAGAAGCTGGGCAGCGTTTTTCTTGACCATGATGCGGCTCTCAAAATCCAGTCCGGCCGAAAACCCCCAGTACTCGTGGGCGTTGCGGGCGTAGCAGTAGATACAGCCGTGCTCGCACCCCTGGTACGGATTGATGGATTTCAGCATGGGGACATCGGGACTTTTGACCTCGCTGATTATTTTTTTGGGGTTCTCGGCAAAAAATTGTGTCTTAGTACCCGGCACCTCGCCCCATTCATCTGGCTGGATCAGGTCTGGTTCGTAATGCAGGCGTTCGAAACGATTGACAGTATTGAACTGGGCTCCACGGCCTTTGCGGAGAGGGGTAGCAGAATCTTCCATAGCTTTGAGTATATTTAAAGTTAAATGTAGTGTATTTTTCTTTAAATATACGCCGTACTATGGGCGCTTTGGGAAAATAATTACTTTCGCAGGAATGCCTGTTTTCCTTGTTTGGATAAGCCCTTTTGTCAACCATGCCGAAGTACTTTTGCCGCTACCTCTTCCTGACAAGCTTTGCCTTGTCTGTTCTGAATGCCCTGGGACAGCCCCAAACCGACGTCTTTCTAAAAGATTTGCTCGAAAAAAATCCTACTCCTATTTTTCAGGAGGTGATTCGGCACCCCGATCGCTACCGGCTGCAAATCATCTACACGCAGATTGAGCGGGATAAAAACAATGTACCTATTTTCCGAAACTACTATTTTAACGTAGACAGTACCCGCTATTT
>CATMVR010000714.1 GCA_950075905.1 uncultured Persicitalea sp.
CGTACGTTTGACGTAGATAAGATCAATGCTTGGGACATCAAACAGGACTCCTACCTGCATCAATCAAAAGGGCAGAGTTCCCACAGGCCGCAAACCGGGCTGTATTTGATCTGAAATCAGGTAGTTTGTAGAAAAACATTCTCGACTGAGGGTCTGTCTTGATGATATTTATAGCAGGAATACTTTTGTTTTAAACTGAAGCACGCCAAGAAGTACCAGGGTTTTTACTGACCAAAAGAGTAAGCGTATGAAAAAAATTTCCTTTTTGCCCTTTAAAGTGTGTAAGGCTACAAGCCTTCTGGGCGGGATGCTCCTACTTTCCGGATGCCAATTTCTGGATATTTTCTCCCCGGAAATCAACTACATCGACGATCCTGTAAGTGAATACCGTATAACCAAAGATATTCTATACGGTCGTGACAAGAACGTTACCTTTGATCTGCACCAACCTGTTTCCATCGGGGGAAATCCCGCCGAAGTAGTAATTTTGTTGCACGGGGGTGGCTGGATAAGCGGCGACAAAGTATTCTTATCCCCAACGATAGAGCAACTCACCAAAGCCAAAAAGAACCTGGCGATTGTGAACATCAATTACCGGGTAAGACCTACCTCCAGCACCGAAGATCTTTTTACTACTCAGCTAGCGGATTTGCAATCAGTAATTGATTATTTGCAGTACAATGCTGAGAAATTCAACATTCGTACCGATGGATACAGGCTGGCCGGAGCCAGCGCGGGGGGGCATCTGGCTTTGGCTTATGCCTACAAAAACAGGAGTAATACCATAAAAGCCGTTGTGGCCATATCTGCCCCCACGGAGCTATCAATCAAAGAGTTGCTGAGTATAAGCTTGTGGCCTAACGTTGAAAAACTGATCGGCAGAAAATACACTGATTCTACCGATGCATTTCGTAAAGCCAGTCCTTTTCACCTGGCTACCTACAATAGCCCCAAAACTATACTCGTGTACGGACAAAAAGACACGCTGGTTTCAAATCAGCAGGGAGATATGATGGCCAAGAAATTGCGATTGTTGCGGGTTCCCTGCCAATTCCAGATATTCTCCGAAGAGGGCCACGATATCACTCCCAATCGATTTGCCGTATCGATTCTTGAAACGTACAATTGATCCGTCAGGATCAGGCAGCAAACTCATTTTTCTTCTGCCTGATCCTGATCTTCGCTGTTTTCAATACTCGCTTCGATATCTTCCGAGAGGGTAATTTTGTCTTCCGGAGACATACTCGTTGTCAAATCCTCGGGAGTAGCCTCAAAGGCATGATCAAGCTTTGTACTGTGATTTTTGGTACCCGTTGAGAAAGTACTCTCTCCGGGCCGGGCATCAATCAGACTTAAATTGGAGTGGGTCTGCACTACTCTTTCCTCATCTATTTCTTCGCTTGTTTTCTTACTATTTTTCATAACATATTGTGTTTTGATTAAAATAATACCTGTCGAATCGTCGCTTACGATTGCCGGTTTTTTTCTTCTTTTGGTACTTCCTTAGCTTTTTCAAGGTTACTATTCTCTTTTGACTTCTCAAAGCTCTCTTGCAGGTCCTGCCCTTTGGCTTCGGGATTTTCGAGACGCTTATCCATATCTTCGTCGGCCAGGTGCAGAGATGCGGCCGGCTTTCCCTGCCGGGATTTCGTACTGTATCCCTTATCAGGCTCCTGCTCTTCCAGGGGTTTGCCTTCTTCGGCATCTCCTTCGTTGGTTAGGTACCGATCCGGATCGTAGGTTGCGGGTTTGTTCTCTTGCTTGTTCTCGGTCAAGTGGGCCAGGGAGTTATCTTGTTTCTCTGTTGACTTTTTATCGTTTTCCATGAGTGATTCTTGCATTAAGGTGTATCAGGAAAAAGCAAAAAATCATGCCCCGCCCCTATTGCAGGCCGAGAGCTGTAAAATGAGGAGTTCCTACACAGCACAACGCAAAAAGCAGGCCTTTGAGCCTGCTTTTTGCGTTATCAAATATGCGTGATGCGTATCAGAGCGAGCGCTTCACTTCCCGTAGCTCAAAGCTTTCGATGATATCACCGGGCTCAATGTCGTTGAAGTTTTTGATATTCAAACCACATTCGTATCCTGAACGTACCTCGTTCACATCGTCCTTGAAGCGTTTCAACGAATCAATTTCTCCTGTATGGATCACAATTCCATCCCGAATAATCCGGATCTTGTTATTACGCTTCACAAAACCATCCGTTACGTAGCAACCGGCAATTGTACCGATGCGGCTGATCTTAAAGGTTTCACGGATTTCAATATTTCCGGTCACGAATTCCTCTACCGTCGGAGCCAACATACCAGTCATGGCATCCTTAATCTCTTCGATGGCGTTGTAAATTACCGAATAGTGCCGGATTTCGATCTGCTCCTGCTCGGCCATTTTCTTAGCATTGGAAGAAGGTCTTACCTGAAACCCTACGATGATAGCATCCGAAGCAATGGCGAGGTTGACATCAGACTCTGATATCTGTCCTACGGCCTTGTGAATGATGTTGATCTGAATCTCGGAGGTAGACAGTTGAAGTAGAGAGTCAGAAAGTGCCTCAACGGAACCGTCCACGTCTCCCTTCACAATCAGGTTAAGCTCTTTGAACGAACCAATCGCTTTCCGGCGACCAATCTCTTCGAGCGTAATGTGCTTGCGCGAACGGATGGTCTGCTCTCGCAGAATCTGTTCCCGCTTATTGGCCAGTTCACGGGCGTCGCGCTCCTGCTCCATGACATTAAACTTATCTCCGGCCTGGGGAGCTCCGTTGAGTCCAAGTACCTGTACCGGCTTGGATGGTCCGGCGGTTTTGAGACGCTTGCCCATGTAGTCGGTCATGGCTTTAACACGACCGTGGTGCGCGCCTGCCAGAATAATATCACCTACCTTTAGCGTACCAGCCTGTACCAGAATGGTCGTGACGTATCCACGTCCTTTATCGAGGGAGGCTTCTACTACTGTTCCCACGGCCTTGCGCTTTGGATTTGCAGTTAATTCAAGCA
>CATMVR010000715.1 GCA_950075905.1 uncultured Persicitalea sp.
TACCGGTGGCCTTGTCTTTAGCTGGTAAAAAAACGGTGAGCGTGGGCTTGGAAACATTTCGATACCAAACCACCTTACCGTCCTTTTCCGTCGCCAGTTCCTTCATGGTGTAGGAAGTAGCATTGGGAATAGCGCCTGAATACAGGGGAATGATTTGCTGGGCCCTACCGCGAGCGGCCAGGAGCAGTAGAAGGACGATGCCGAAAGTAATTTTTTTCATACCCGAAAAAGGAAAGTGAAGTTTTGGACTACTCATTGAAGTGCGAGACTTGACGTGGCCGCTTTGGCGCACTTGCCATCGGCTCTCCACTTTGGCCAGAGTCCCTTCAGGCCTGGCAGAGTGCTCCATCCAGTATCAATTTTTCCTCACGGAGCCTTAATGCGAAATCCCCATCGACATGATCTGCTGCTTGTCCTCCACGGCATTACGGCCAACGGTGTAGCAGTAAAGGCTGCTGGGGGTAAAGTCGTAGGTCAGCCCATCGTCTTCCTTAATTTCCTCGATGTCAAGCGTGGTTACCAGCGTTCGGTCCAGGTTGTTTTTCTGGCAGAAGGATTTCAGTCCGGATAGCTTACTGAGGCTTTTGGCGTAGCGATTACTCCATTTGATCTCTACGGCCCACACGGGCTTTTGCTTGCTTTTGGACAGGCATACAATGTCTACTTCCCCCTTACCCCAACGGGCGTAGTAGGGGATAAAGTCCGAATTGTGGCTCCATTGGGAGAAGATAGCGGTCTCCACCATGTTGCCGATGAAGTCATCATCCTTTTCTATGGGTGAGAAAAGTGCACTGCGCAGAGAAGGGTTCGTCAGGTAGATCTTGAAGGCGGTGGCCCGCTTGAATTTCTTGGCATTGATGTCGATCTTATGCACCACTTTGATCAAAAAAGCGGCTTCCAGGTATTCCATGTAGCGTTTGATCGTATTTCGTGATACCCCCGAGCCGATGGATAGCTCATCATAGGTGAACTCGTTTCCTGAGTTATAGGCAATGGTTGTAAACAGAGAGTTTAATTCCTGCACATCCTGAATACCATACAGACTGGGCAAATCACGTAGCAGTACCTTGTCGATGATATCGTTACGAATGTACCGGCCCGGATTAGACTGGATTTCTTTCGAAAGCGAAACTTCCGGGTAGCCTCCAAAATTGATGTAGTCAATGAAATGGTCATTAAACTCCTCAATGTTTTCGGCGTGGAAATAGTTTCGGATCGCACCTTTCCATTCTTTGCTGATTAGCGTCACCAGGCTTGAAAGCCCTTTTAGGTCGATATACTCGTGAAATGTCAATGGGGGGAGCATAAAGTCGGTGAAGCGCCCCGCCCCGGATTCATTACTTTTTAGTTTCAGGGCCGCCGCCGCCGAACCTGAGGCGATAAATTTGATGCTGTGGTAGCTATCTACCAGAGATTTCAGGTGGATTTCCCAGTTTTTCAGATACTGTATTTCATCGAAAATAACGTATAGTTCATCCGTAGGTTTTTGGCCTGATACTTCCAGATAGTACAAAAACAGTTCTTCAAGCGATAGTCCATTGTAAATGGGATTTTCGATAGACAGGTAGCAGATTTGCACAGGTTTGACGCCCTTGTGGATCAGGTCCTGCACCAAATGAAAAAGCATAACGGTTTTACCAACCCGCCGGGGGCCCATCAACACTACGGCTCTCCTGATGTTTTTTTTATAAATGAGGGGGGCAAATAGATCAAAGTAAAGCCTTCTCCGCATGGAGGAATAGTACGGGTCAATGGTACCGCTATCCCACCAGGGATTCTCAAATTTGATTTTTGTAAGAATCTGTTCTTTCGAAAATGCTTTGAGTTTGGCCATATAGTGTCAGTTTATTGATCTTATTTTCAAAGATACTAAAATAAGATCAATAAACTGACACTATTTTTAAGCTGATTGATTTGCTTGTGAATGGGCAGCTTTTATCCACCGCGTAAGACACGGTATCCTTTACTCCCTGGGAAATATTTTCAAAATAAAACCACTAACAATCAGTGATTTGCGTCCCGCACCCTGGTGCTGACGTGAAACAGCGCGTCGCCTTTGTGCACGATGGGGGCGGTGTTGATACCGAATACATAGCAATCAAAGGGGGCCAGAACCTCCTCTTCAAACTCTCCGTAGGGATCGTACAGGATACCCATCACCGTTTTTTTGGTAATGCGGGTACCGTTGGCCACTCGTGACTGGAAAATGCCGGAGTAGGGTGCCCGGAGCCATTTGCTTTTTTCAATAATCACCGTTTCCGTGGGAGTAGGTAGTTGGCCGTCCCGCATGCCCAGGTGCTGCATCACCCGCCGGGCGCCTTCTACCCCGCACTGAATCACGAAAGGGTCGAGGTGTACGGACTTGCCGCCTTCAAAGAGCAGGATAGTCTTGCCTAGTTTATGGATAGTCTCGCGGACCGACTTGGCTATGTACCGGGAATGAACAATGAAGGGAGCACCGAAAGCCCGGGCGAGCGCCAGGGTTTGTGTCTCCTGAAGTACACACCGCACGTTGGGGTAATTCTCGCGGGAAGCCCCGCCCGTGTGGAAATCCAGGACATAGTCTGCCAGGGGAGCAATTTCCTTTGTGAATTTGTGGGCAAACTGACTGGCCATAGAACCTCTTTCCCGGCCCGGAAATACACGGTTGAGGTCGCGGCCATCGGGGAACTCCCGGGACTGGTGCAGGTAGCCAAACACGTTGAATACCGGTATACAAATGACCGTACCCCGCTGGGGAAGGTGATACTTTTTGCGAATGATGTCCCGTACGATAGCTACGCCGTTAATCTCGTCGCCGTGGATACCGGCCATGAGCAGCAGCACCGGGCCGGCTACGGGGGCTCTTTCCACAATGATGGGAATAGAGATACGGTTTCGGGTGTGCAGCTTAGCGATGTCCAGCTTCACTACGGCGCTCTCGCCCAGGGCAATTTCCTGACCCAGGATCACGAATTTTTGGTCAGACATGAGATGACATTTAGCGGGCT
>CATMVR010000716.1 GCA_950075905.1 uncultured Persicitalea sp.
GAAGCGGAACGGCGGCTACCAGCAGCAAGGCGGCGGTTTGACCCACAACGGCAAAAACGTGGGGCACGACCACGCCCATAGCGGCATCCAGCCCGGCCCCGCCAACACACAAGGGCCCATCTAATGGCAGGCATGAACGCACACACCGGCCGCCGGCTAGATTCGCTGGCCCATATCCAGCAATCGGTGGCGGACATTCTCACCACGCCCATTGGCACCCGCGTGATGCGCCGGGAGTACGGCTCGCTGCTGCCGGAACTGATCGACCAGCCTCTCAACGGCCCCACCGCCCTGCGCGCCTACGCCCGGCACGAGCAAAAAATGGTCGGGTACCAGCGTACGGATGTGCGCCAGGGCGTCGGCTTGCGTGGCGCCTACCACGTACATCATGCGGTCGGAGCCGGCCCATTGCTGCGAGGTGGTCAGCACGTGCTCGTACAGGGGTTTGCCCTCTACCAGCAGCCGCTGAAAGTCGTCCCCGCCCGGATTGGAAGTAAGGGCGAGCAAAATCACCCATTTGCCAGGGTACGCCAGAAAAGGCGTCACCGAGTCGCTGCCCATGTAGGGAGCTACGGTAACGGAGTCAAAGTCAAAGGCTGACTCGAAAAAAGTCCGGGCGTAGAGCCCCGAGGTATTGCCAATATCACCGCGCTTGGCGTCGGCGATGGTAAAATGGGTTTTGGGTATATAAGCTACCGTTTTGCGCAGGCTTTCCCAGCCCTGCGGGCCTTGCGCCTCGTAGAAAGCAATATTCGGCTTGTACGCCACGCAGTAATCGGCCGTGGCGTCGATGATTGCCTTGTTGAAAGCAAAAATCGGGTCCTCCTCTTCCAGCAGGTGCGGTGGTATGGCCCGGATGTCCGTGTCCAATCCCACGCAGAGGTAAGATTTTTTCTGTTTTATTTGTAAAAATAACTCTTCGTAGGTCATCTTATTCGGAAATATTGCGGCGAAATTACAACCTCTATCAATAGATTCATAAATTTGCCCTAATAATAGAACTCATATTAACTCCCAGATTCCCCTTATACTATATCAGCTTATGCAAATTCGAAAGACGTCCATAGAAGGTTTGGTTGAGATTTTTCCCCGGGTATTTGACGATGAGCGCGGGGCGTTTTTTGAATCCTACAACGAAGAAGCATTTCAGAAAAACGGACTGCCTACCAATTTTGTGCAGGACAACCAGTCTTTTTCGGTAAAAGGCGTTTTGCGTGGACTACACTTCCAGAATGCCCCCTTCGCCCAGGGAAAGCTGGTGCGGGTCATTGTGGGCCGGGTGATCGACGTGGCGGTAGATATCCGGCCCGAGTCGCCCACCTTTGGCCGCTATGAGCTGTTTGAGCTGAGTGCCGAAAAAAACAATATGGCCTACATTCCGGAAGGCTTTGCCCACGGTTTTGCGGCGGTGGAAGACTCCATTTTTAGCTACAAATGTACCAACCTGTACAACAAGGCCTGCGAGTCGGGCATTATCTGGAACGACCCTACCCTGAACATAGACTGGGGCGTAGCAAATCCGATTATTTCGGAGAAAGATTTGCAGCTGCCCACGTTTAAGTCCCTCTTTTCCAATCAGATTTTGTAAGGGGAAAATTATTTCTCAGGAGAAGCACCCACCAGGCCGGTGGGTGCTTCTTTACTTTTCAAACATTTCTTCCATCACTTTTTTGGCCACCTTGGCGGCAGAGTTGGGGTTTTGCCCGGTAATCAGTCGCTCGTCTACTTCGATGTACTGGATGAAAGGAATCATACTTTTGGTATAGTGGGCACCCTGCTCCCGCAGCCGGTCTTCCAGGTAAAAAGGTACTTCGCACACCAGGCTCGCAAGTTTTTCTTCCACGTTGGAAAAGGCCGTCAGGTACTTGTCATGGATCAGCAGGGTATTGTCTGATAGCCTCACGTACAGCAGGGCGCATACGCCGTGGCCAACGGCCGCAATCATCCCGTGCTTTTCGTAAATGATACGGGTAATGGCCTGGATGGCCTCATTTTCGGGCAAATCCCACATAGTGCCATGGCCCCCGGGAAAATAGATCAGACGGTACGCCCCGGCTTTTACATCCGAAGGTTTCAGGGTGTTTTCCAGCTTTTGCCGAAACTCATTGTCTTCGTAATAGGTACGGTTCAGCTCATCTTTCAGGTCAAAACTCCGCTCGTCGATCGGTACGCTCCCCCCCAGTGGGCTCACAAAATCCATGGCAATATTTCGTTTGGCCAACACGTGATAAAAGTGAGTCAGCTCGCTCAGCCACAAGCCGGTTTTATTGTCTTTGGTAGGGTAGGTAGCATGGTTGGTGCAAACAATAAGTGCTTTCATGGCCACAAACAAGGGGGAAATGATTTAACTAGCTTTTCCGAAAAGTAGACAAAATAAATGTTCAGACAAAAAGCCTTTTGGCAAGTATGTCAATTTCGTTTAGATTTTCTGTTTATCTATCCTGGAACTCACTTTTGTAATAGATAGCGGAAGGGAGTATAATGTTGCTAATCATGGTTTTAAAAGTATCAACCATTTTTCATCAAGATGAAAATAGCTATACTCGGATCTGGAAATGTAGGGTCTGCTCTGGGCAGCGGCTGGCATAAGGCAGGGCACAACGTTATTTTTGGCGTCAGAAATCCCAATTCTTCCAAGGCAGAAAAAGCCCAGGCGCTGATCCCCTACGCCGAAATGAAAGACATCAGCCGGGCAGTTGAGGAGGCCGGGGTAGTGGTGGTAGCTACACCTCCGCAGGTGATTGGCGAGCTGATAGCACTTTGGGGCGATGTAGCAGAAAAAATTATTGTGGATACCACCAATACCTTTCGTCCCCTGCCAGAAACCTACCCAACGGCTTTTGCGGCTATCAAAGGGCTTACCAACGCCGGACACGTGGTGAAGTGCTTCAACTCCACTGGCTACGAAAACATGAAAGACCCCCTATTTGACGGAGTGGCGGCAGATATGTTTGCGGCGGGAGATAGCCAGAAAGCCAAGGAAG
>CATMVR010000717.1 GCA_950075905.1 uncultured Persicitalea sp.
AGATGTGACCGGCAAGCATATCTATCCGGGTATTATTGCCATGGGCTCTACCATTGGTATCCAGGAAATCGCCTCCGTGCGGGCTACCCTCGACTACGAAGAAATCGGGGATATCAATCCGCACGTGCGCTCGCTGATTGCCTACAACACCGATTCGGAAGTGATCCCCACGCTTCGTACCAACGGTATTCTGCTGGCGCAGGCCGTGCCGCAGGGCGGGGTGGTATCAGGCTCTTCTTCGGTGTTCAATACCGATGGCTGGAACTGGGAGGATGCCGTAGTGCGGAAAGACGATGGTATCTGGATCAACTGGCCAGCTTATCTCTCCCGCAGCTTCAACTACGAGGATTATTCGGTCACTACCAAGAAAAATGAAAAAAGAGCCGATGTGATCCGTACCCTGGAAACAACCTTTGCCGACGCCAAAGCGTACGCGGAGCTGGCCAACCCTGCCACCACCAACCTGCGCCTGGAAGCCATGAAGGGCCTGTTTAAAGGCACGCAGAACCTGTACGTCCGGGCCGACTACGCCAAAGATATCGTAGAGGCGGTAAAATTTGCCCAGCAATTCGGAGTAGGAAAAGTAGTGGTTGTCGGCGGCGATGAGGCCCTAAAAGTTGCCTCTTTTCTGAAAGAGAATAATGTACCCGTAGTACTGAGCGGAATACACCGGTTACCGGGCCGTCAGGATGACGACGTGTACTCACCCTATGAGCTACCCGCCAAACTACACAAAGCCGGCGTGAAAGTGGCCCTGAGCTACGACGATGGCTGGTGGCGGGTACGCAACCTCCCCTTCCTGGCCGGAACCGCCGCGGGCTTTGGCGAGATTTCGAAAGAGGAGGCGCTCCAGCTGGTAACCCAGAATCCCGCCCAGATCATGGGGGTAGATAAAAGCGTAGGCACCCTCGAAAAAGGAAAACACGCCACGTTGCTCGTAACGACGGGTGATATTATGGATATGCGGGGTAATGTGGTAGAGCACATTTTCATCAAAGGCGGCGAGGTATCGCTTGATAACAAGCAAAAGCGCCTTTACGAAAAATACAAGGAAAAATACGGCCAGAAATAAGCTGAGCAACATACAAAAAAGGGGGCTTCGATTGAAGCCCCCTTTTTTGTATGCCTTATTCTGAATAGTCAGGATTGTTGGGTACGAGCCCCAGGCTACCCAGAAAATCCATACAGGCGGCTTTTACCTTATAGGCCTTCGACTGTGCCCCCTTGGGAGCCTGAGCGAGCTTCGCATGAATTTCCCTCACAGCCTCTACAAATGGTTCTTTATTTGTCAGGTAGAGCAGTTCATTAATTGCCATCAGGGCCAGCTCCCGGTTGGCCGAAGCACCCCATTTTTTGAGATTTGCAGCCGCCTCGTTGGATTTAAACACTTCGTACCCTATTGCCGAAGCCAGTACCGCCACCGGCTCGTAGCTGTCGGCCATAGCATTCAGAATGGCGGTTTTGTGCGGGGTCAGCGTACGCTTGTCCTGGGAGCGCAGCCCCAGAATGGCCCAGTACCGCACATTCTTGTCGGTACTTTTCAGCAAATCAATCTGCTGCCGGGCGATGGTACCAGAACGCATGCCCGACAAGGAGGCCGCTTCCATTATCTTGTTTATAGGGTACCTGGCGTTATCCTGTCTGAATTCATAGGGACTGGTAGTTTCAGAAATTCTGGCTATTTTGTACTCGGGTAGGAAGAGAACATCTCGGGCTTCGGTAAGATGCTTTGTCAGTTTTGCCCGTAGGTCATCCCTCATTTGCCGGTACGCCGGATCGTCAATCAGATTCCGGGTTTCCCAGATATCACTTTCCAGATCATACAGTACCTCAGGTACCCTCGGAGCAAACAAGCTCGCTTGCAAAGTGTTAAGCTTACCATTTTTCAAATCTTGCCGCATAATCTGCTTAATATCCCCGATCTCCATGTAGCGAATGTACCGGGCCTCAGGCATATAAGGCATGTAATTGCGGGTATACAGGTAGCGGCCATTAGTGATGGTCCGGCTCATGTCGATTCCGTTGTCAGACCGGTCGGACGAAAGCACGAGGTGGTCTACCGGCTGCGAACGGTTTTCCCCCAGCAATACCCGGCCGTGCATGTAGTCGGGCACTTTGCCGCCCGCCAGGCTGATCAGCGTTGGGGCCAGATCTTCAAAGCTGATCAGCTCATCGGTCACGATTCCGCTTTCTCCCCAGGGCGACAAATGCCTGTACATGGGCGGAAACCAGATCACAAAAGGTACCCGGTACCCCAGATTGATTCCGTTGGTTTTGCCGCGCGGAATCCCTTCACCGTGGTCAGCGTAGAAAAAGATGATGGTACTATCGCGCAACCGGTCGTTTTCGAGGCGTTCCAGTAGCTTTTCAACTTTGTTATCGGTCAGTTTCAGGGCATTGTATACCCGGGCAAACTGCTTCCGCATTTCGGGACTATCGCGGTAAAAGGGCGGCATTTTAAAGGCATTTTCCCCAATCCTCTCCCCTTCCGGTAGCTCATCGAGTACTTCTTTCACGTACTTGGGATACGCGTCGGTCATGGTCCGCGACTGGTGCGAATCGTTATAATTAAACACGGCAAAGAACGGCTGCCCGGGTTTGCGGTTCCACCAACCCGCCGAGCCAGAGCTCTCATTCCAGGCCTCTTTGATGAATTGGGCCGGATTCTGTACGTTATAATCCGTTTTACTGTTGTTGGTGGTGTAGTAGCCGGCCTGCTGCATGTAGTAGGGGAAACCGTGCATGAAGTCAGGCAGCCGGTAATTGCTGCGGTGGTGGCCGGTTCCGGTTACGTAGGTCTTTGCGCCGGTAATAATGGCCGTCCGGCTGGGCGAACAGACGGTACCCGTGGAGAAAGCATTGGTGAAACGAACGCCCTCGCTGGCAAGTTGGTCGATAACCGGCGTGCGCGCATCCGGATTACCGTAGCAACCTATAAACTGCGGGGAAGTATCCTCAATGGTTATCCAGAGGATATTGGGCTT
>CATMVR010000718.1 GCA_950075905.1 uncultured Persicitalea sp.
CACTTCGGTATGTCGGGCGACCTGGAATACTACCATAGCTCGCTGGACCGCCCGCGCCACGCCCGCATTGTCTTCTACTTTCGGGGAGGGTTCAATCTGGGCTTCGTTTGTCCGCGCAAGTTTGAGCGCGTGGGACTGGTAGAGGATGTGGACGCCTTTCTTAAAAGTAAGAAAATTGGCAAAGATGCCCTGGAACTCACGGTACAGGACCTGACCGACGCCCTGGCCGGCCGCAAATCCGTCATCAAATCCACCTTGCTGGATCAGAGTGTAGCCGCGGGCGTTGGCAACTGGATCGCCGACGAACTGCTGTATCAGGCTCGCATTCACCCCGAGAAACCCGCCAACGAGCTATCGTCTTTCGAAATAAAAGCGCTGCGGGCGGCCATTCAGACAGTATTGCTTACCGCCATCGAAAAGGAAGCCCGCTACGCCGATTTTCCGCCCTCCTACCTCATCCACGCCCGCGCCTGGGATACCTCGCCCTACGAGGATGCCCTACAGCATGTGCGCTGCCCGCGCGATGGGACCAGGATTGAAATTAGCAAAGTAGGGGGGCGGACGACCTACTTTTGTCCGGTTTGTCAGGTGTAGGGTACCCTTGTACGAATGCTTTGTGAAAAATGGTATATTTGTGTACCAACCGATTTTTCATGACTACCGAACAGAAAAAAATAGCGCTGATCAGCAAAATCGCCAGCCTGGAAGACGAGCGACTTTTGGAATCTATAAGGCTTCTTTTAGAAGAGTCGCTGGTCTCCCCCAGGCCGGAGCCTGGATGGGGAAAAGGAATTTTTACCTATGTGTCGGATGATTTCGATGATTTTATTCCCCCTGGCTTTAATGAAGACAATGACATATTTCCTTCTGAATCCGCAAAACTTTCGGGAAGTTTATAGGTACTGGCAACATACAACTCTTCCGCCAACTTCCCGAAAGTTGGGTACCCCCTTACTACCAGACCAATACTACATGAAACAATTCTCCTTTCTGCCCATTTTCTTATTTGCTCTCCTCCTCATGAACACCGCCACTGCCCAAACCCGCCCGCGTGCTATGGGAATCAAGATTGGCGTCCTGCCTACCGGCCCACTCAATGCGATCACCGACGTAGCCGGGGTGAAGGTAGGGCAGGTGACGCTGGTGGAAGGGCAAAACATACGCTATGGCGTGACGGCCATTCTGCCGCACGATGGCAACGTGTATCAGCAGAAGGTACCGGCGGCCATCTACGTGGGCAATGGCTTCGGCAAGCTCGCCGGTTCTACCCAGGTAAAGGAGCTGGGTACCCTGGAAACCCCCATCGTCCTGACCAACACCCTGAGCGTTCCCACCGCCGCCGATGCCCTCATCGACTGGACGCTGGCACAGGCTGGCAACGAAAAGGTACGCTCGGTTAACCCCGTAGTTGGCGAAACCAACGACGGCGGGCTAAACGACATCCGGGGCCGACACGTAAAAAAAGAGCACGTGCTGCAAGCCCTGCGCGAAGCGCAAACGGGAGCCGTGGCCGAGGGCAACGTGGGGGCCGGTACGGGTACCGTGGCCTTTGGCTGGAAGGGCGGCATAGGTACCTCATCGCGCAAGCTCCCCGCCAAACTGGGAGGCTATACCGTGGGGGTACTGGTGCAGACCAACTTTGGCGGCGTGTTGCAGATCGACGGGGTACCGGTGGGGGAAGAGCTGGGGAAATATTCGTTCAAAGAATCGCTGGATAAATCGTCGGATGGCTCGTGCATGATGGTGGTGGCTACGGATGCTCCGCTCGACGCCCGCAATCTGGAACGCCTGGCCAAGCGCGCCTTTATGGGCCTGGCCCGCACGGGCGGCATTGCCTCCAACGGCAGCGGCGACTATGTCATAGCCTTCTCCACGGCAAACCGCGTACCGCACGATACCGATCAGCCCACGGCTACCTTCACCCTGCTGCACAACGATTTTGTGTCGCCGGTCTTTATGGCGGCCATTGAGGCTACCGAAGAGGCGATTGTCAACTCCCTCTTCATGGCGAAACCAAGTACCGGTAATCAGGGGTACAAAGTAGAGGAGCTGCCGAAGGAGAAGGTCATGGAGTTGATGAAGAAGTACGGGCGGGGGAAATAAAAAGTGTTAAATTGATGTTGAAAGTAGTAAGAACGCCTTTTGTCGTAGAAACTATGCAAGCAACCTATCACATTAAGAAAAGCGAGCTGAACACCGGGCTCATTGAAAAAATTCGGCAACTCTTCAAGGATGAAGAGGAGCTGGTTATTACAGTAGCTTCCGAAAAAGAAGCATCTGGCGACTTACTCGTAAAAGAATACCTGGAACTTGAAAAGCGCTTCCCCCCCAGGAGGGTGCGTAAGGACCTTGATATAAATGCGATCATTGACGAAATTAATCAGTAATCCAGGTGCTCTATTTTGATTCAGACGTCGTGTTTCATTTCCTTGTTTTACAAGAAGACAACAAACACAAGCAGGCCAGGCAACTGGTTTTGGATGCTGTTCGCGAGAGAAAATTTGTTATTTCTACTCTGGTAATCCAGGAGGTAGGCTATGCAATGGCAAGGTTCGAACTTGCCAACGAAGAAATCACAAACAAGCTATCCTATCTTTCTACCATAAACACCGTAGACGTCCAGAATATTGTCGTGCCGAGGGCCCTGGAACTTGCTGGTATTGTCGGTTTCAAACATATCAATGATTGTGTCCATACGGCCATTTCAGAAAGTCTTAAAGTAGAAAAACTTTGCACCTACAATAAGGCAGACTTCAAACGCATTCAGAAACTCACGGATTTGGAGATAATAATTCTGTAAAGGCTTTATTCTATCAATGGTTCGTCAATAATTAGGCGGCCTTGCAGCCGAACGTGTAAAGTTCTCTGACTTTGGGGTCATTTTTATCCAACTCAACTCCTTTGGCAATGGTTCGGTAAAATTTAAGCGGCTTTGCAGCCGAATTGATATAGTTCACGGATCTCTGGCTGATTTTTGTCCAA
>CATMVR010000719.1 GCA_950075905.1 uncultured Persicitalea sp.
CTGTAGGTAGGGTAAGCGTTCGATGGCGGTGTAGAAGGTACCTACTTTTCCTTCTTCTTTCACATGAAAAGTACCTACGTGCATTTCATAAATCACCAGCTCGTTCCAGGAAGGCATCTCGAAGGCATCATCCTCCCAGTCAAATCCATTCTGATCGTAGACAATACTATTGCCTACGGAGTTGGTGAGCTGCAGGGCGTAGGGATCGTTGCGGTACAGCTTTCCCGAAGGCGTGTGGAGCAAAAACTTGTACTCGTCGCCCTTTTTCCCATTGGCTATGTTGCCTCCCCAGTACCCACCTTCTTCCTTCTGCAGCGTACTCGCCGACTCGTCCCACTCGTTGAAGTCGCCCAATACATTTACAGACTTTGCGTGGGGCGCCCATACCCGAAAAAACACTCCATCTGAGTGGAGTATTGCTCCCATGCCGGCAACGGCAAGTTGCTTAGCCGCTTCTTTAACATGTGTACTCATTGTTTCGATTTAGTTTATTGATAATTGATTGTATACGCAGGAAGGGATAGCCCGATGACTATCCCTTCCTGATTTCATATCGCTGAGTTAGCTAAAATATTAGTCGGCATTGGCGTGCAGAACTGCTATTCTTTTTTTTGCCGATCGCAGTTCTTCAAGTTGTTTATTTAAAATGCGCTCAAGCTCGTTGGGAATGCGGGTATCACTTTCGTCATACTTAAGTACATCTTCGTATGCGCCTACAATGGTTTGCTCGCCAAACTCGCACGAGCTGAGCACCGCCTCACGGTCATTGCCCAATACGGAGGCTTTCAGATCCATCCAGGCCTGATGTATGTCTCCCAGAAACGTGTTGTCCTTGGGCATTTCACCGCCATACTTGACCATTTCGGCGTTCAAATCTGCCCGAAACTGTCCGCTTTGCTGAATATAAAAACTAAACAAAGCTTTGAGATCCGCATCATCGGTATCGTCCTTGGCGTGCTCATACCCCTGGATTCTGTCGTAATGAAGCTTAATCAAGGTCTTCAATTCGTCTCTTGCCTTTTCTCGTCTGTCTTCCATGAGCTTAGATAGTTAGTAATAGTTCTTTCTTTCAGGATCAAAAAACCTTACCACCTCCATTAAAGGTTTTAATGTGTGGAAAATGAGAAAAAGGAGAGAAAAAAAGCGGGAACAGCAAACAGAATTGTACAAAAAAAGCCCCGACTCAGGTCGGGGCTTTTTGGCGTCGGCTATTACCAGACAATGTCTTCGGTTATTTCAACGGCAGGTGTACTTCTGCCATCATGCAGCGGGCCGAGCCCCCTCCATTACCTTCAATCATAGACAGGTCCATGTGAACCAGCTCAGCGTAATCGTCCAGCGCGTTGAGCTGCTGGTCTGTGAGCGCCCGGTAAGCCGTGGTTGACATCACTAATACCTTCACGTCTTTTTTGTTGCGCACCAGCAGCATATTTCCGGCAAATTGCCGCATCTGATCCAGGGTAATTTCAACAATATATTTGCCGGTCTCTTCCAGCACCGACCGCACCAGTAGCTTTTCGTCCAGGTTAGGAATGGCCTCCAGGCATACTACGGCAAACACATCGCCCACGCACATGAGTACATTAGTATGGTAGATGGGTACCCCGTTGTCATCCAGGGCGTTAAACCGGATGACTTCGTATCCGGTGGCTTCCGCAAAAGCATCCAACACTTCGGGATGAGTGCGGGGCGACAAACAGGCGTATGCAATCTTGAAGCGGCGATCGAGCACCATACTTCCGGTTCCTTCAAGAAACTTATCTTCTTTTTCGAAGTGAGAAAGGTCGATAACCTCCTCCACGTGGTACTTTTTTCTAAGCTCGTCAATGATGTCCATGCGGCGTTCTACCCGGCGGTTTGGGGCCATCATGGGGTACAGCACCACTTTACCGCTCTGATGCATGGAAATCCAGTTGTTGGGAAAAATCGAATCGGGCGAGTAAGGGGTATGCGTATCATCAAAAACCGTTACATCCACTCCCGTCGAGCTCAGCACATGCACCATGTGCTCAAACTCATCCAATGCTTTTTCCTGGGCAATCTTTTTGGTTTCGACCGCAAAGTCCGAATCCATAAATTCGTTACTTTCCGCCGTTTGTTCGTTATAGGCAAAGCGTACCGGCCGGACCATCATGATCCGGGACGTAGATTGGGGCTGCACATGCGAGGATGTACGAATGGTACGCATAGGTGTTTCTAATTTCATATAATCAATATTCGCGAATTTACAATTGAATTGGTCGGATTGCAATAGAGGGTCCTTTAGAAGTGAAATTACTTTCCTAGAGATCTTCCCGCCATATGGGCATGCTCATGCAATGAGAACCGCCCCGGGCTCTTGAAAGTTCGGCCGAAGGCAGCATGATAAAGGTGTCTGTGAGGGTATCTGGCGAGAGCTCTCCAGCTTCGAAGGCACGGAGCAGATCCACCGCCCTGATCACCCGAAACCCCAGCGCCCGAAACGCATCCAGGGTTTTATCGTTGCGGTCGTAGCCAATCACCACGCCTTCTTTCACCGCCAGCAGATTACACGAGTCGGTCCACTGCTCGCGGTCACCAAAAGGAAACTGGTTGTTGCCAGAATAGATAAATTTCACTTCCTCCTTGCAGCCCAGGTCGTTGCGGCTGATATCCGTTAGCAGGTCTTCGAGATTCTCAATGTCAATGGGTTTGTGTTCCAGTCCCTTGATAAACTGCATGATTTTCAGTTCCTGATCCAGCTCCTTGGACGCAAAAAAATGCAGCACGTCTTTTTTGCGGGCGTCGTCGCCCTGCCGGGCCAGCGAGCTGAGCAGTACCCACACATTTTTCTTCACCTGGGTAAAAATGGTGTCGATGTGCATGTAGTCGCGCTTCTTAGGTATTTTGATGATCGAAATCGTATCCACCACATTTTTCTCAAACAAGATCTTCATGGCTTGCTGGGCCGCGTAGAGGCTCGTACGTTCGCTGCACCCGATCAGCAGGTGCCGGGGG
>CATMVR010000720.1 GCA_950075905.1 uncultured Persicitalea sp.
CATTCTTGATGTTTTAAACTTAAATTGTGCTGTTCTTTTATTTGCTTTATAGGCATAGAAAGTACAATAGTTTTTTTGCCAGTAAGTGCACAAAGGGTACTTGTGACTGAGGAATCAATTCCTCCGGAAATGCCTAGTGTGAATGTCAATCGCTCTACTTTTGAAAAATCAATTCTGCCTTTCAAGCTGTACCCATACTGAATGGCGTTGGCATTGGAATAGAAAATAGCCTGCTCCTGAGCATGAGTTACATGGTAGCCTACTGTCAAAATTAGTGACAAGATTAGCAGAATAGGTGAGAATCGGCGTCTTATATCGATCAGCATACACTAGTGGATTTGTTGTTTCGATAATATTTTCAGGGCATTGAAATGAGGTAGACGTTCATGAAATGTATACCCTGTACGAACGTAGGAATTTATTCGTAAATCTCTATCTATATCTTATCGAGCGGTACAGGAAGTTTATACCGCTAATCCATCGGATCTGAAAAGAAGGAAAATGCTGGTATTTCCATTCCAGATTGAATAATTAGTACCATGAAAATTTTAATACCATTTGATAAAAAAGTATAAAAACAGCTCTTTCACTTAGTTACTTTTATGCGGATTTATACCTTTTGACATTAAATGCGATATGAAGAAAAAACTGCTGATACTCGTTCTTTTGATTTCCTCTTTTGCCCGGGCGCAGAACGCGGAGGTATCCCTGATTGGCACCTATTTTTGGAAGCATGCAATAGTCTTAACGCCCTGCGAAATTGACGGCACGCTGATAAAAGGGGCAACAGAAATTACTTCGATTCCCAACCAGTATTTTCGGATCATTCGAGAACTCGCTGCTGATCATTATGTGATAGAAGTTCTTGAGTATACTTCATCCAAGAAAAATTTTGCCCAATACAACCTCGCAGGAGGAACTGCTAAATTCGAATCCCTAGGAGAACCTAAAGAATATAAAGAGATGGTATACGATAAGGCGTACTTCCTGGTGAGCGAAAGCGATGTTCAAAACCATGCCGGTCAGTGGATACCGTTAAGATTTGCCTTTGGAATCATAAATTTCCCTTTCAAGTACCGGATGCAACCGGGAAGAGGAGATTTTTCGGGCTCATTCAACTTTGGAGCCGGATTGGGTATAAAATTGCCTCACAAGGACAATGCCAATACAACCTTTTCATTTCTTAATGGCTACAGCCTTTCGAGTGTAGACTTAAATGCAGCCTCAGTGCGCAGGAATGCAACAGAACTTGAACAAGCCAATAATTTTACGGCTCTTTCCGTTTCATTTGGCTTTCTGGTTGAGAACCGCCGGGTTCAGGCAGGGATGTTTTTGGGGTTTGACACCATCAACCATCTCAATCAAAAGCAGTTCGGCTGGTATTACCAGGGAAAGCCTTGGCTTAGTGTGGGGTTTGGCTATGCGCTATTTTCCAACGAAGAGCCAGGAGGTGCTAATGTGAAGACAAGTCAATAAGGATATAGATCTCCATTTACACCCCTTTATTAGATGAGTCGGCACGTATATTTTTCTGATTCTGAAACATGATGATTTCATTTTTAGCCTTAACTACACATGGGTACAATTTTCTCTGGCTCTGAGACTCTAGCACACGTGGTGTTCAGTCCACTCTTAAATTAATAATGGAGTTCTTTCTGCAAATGGTAGTTACTGAAATCGGATCAGAAATATTATAAAAACCGTCGCAGCTCCTCTACCAGCTTGTACACTGTGGTGCTGGATTCTTCGGCCGCTGGATTGCGTCTCTTACCGGTGTAGCTGTTATAAAGCCGCCGAGCGTTCTCCAATGCCCTCGATTGATGGCCAAGTAGAGCCTGGAACAACAGGCGGGCCGTATCTGTCTGCTTGCTGTAAGGAAAGCCGAGGTGGGCTGACAGACGGGGGGAATAGTCCCTGCGGTCCATTGGCCCGCTGATGTAGTCGAAGTGCAACAGCAACCAGAGTTCAAACGCCTGATTGCTGTAAGCCACATGGAAACCGCTGCTTTCGGCCAATTGGATGGCCTCGTTGAATTTGCCGCCGGGAGTGGCGTCTTTATCGAACACTACCCAGTACTGGTCGTACTCCTTGCCTTTCGCTATTTCCGCTTCGCGACGCTTGATGGCCGATTGAACAACAGCCATGGCGTCGCCCGCTGTGACAGGCAGGGCCCGCACGGTGGCCGTAGAAAGCCGGAAGGCGTTGAAGTACTGGGGCTCTGTGCTCTTGCCCTCGCACAGGATCAGAAACGACTCACGCAGGGGCCGGAAGGGAGCGCGCCGGCGGTAAGATGGTCCACTGTGTGCATTCTTACTCATCTGCTCCGCTTAGTGAGGCTGTGGTTTCCAGCAGGTTATCGAAATCACCCAGGTAGGGCACTCCGCCGTACTTGCCTGCCATGTAATTTTTCTCCAATTGCTCATCGTTGCGCACCGTCCTGCCACCGGGGCGGTAGTCGGTTAGGGCGTATAGCCGGGTACCCCCTTTCAGGTCCTTTTCGGTGAACCAGATCTGGTCACGCCGAAACAGTCCCGCGCTCAGCAGGTTGGTGTCGTGGGTGGAGAAGATAAACTGGGCATTGCGCGGGTTGGTCACCCTTTGGTCGAACAGCTGCACGATCCGCTGGGTCAGGAGCGGATGCAGCTTGGCGTCCAGCTCATCGGCTACGAACAGCCCGCCCTCATCCAATACCCGGAAGATCATCCCAATGAGGCCGAACAGCTTCTGTGTCCCCTGCGACTCGAACTCAAACAGGGGGGCGGTCACGGAACGGAACTGCCTGGTTTCCGGCTCCCACACCTTGCGCACCGTGAGGATCCTGGCGTTGGTTACGGGTGAAAGCTCCCTGTCGCGGAGCATGCTACCCAGGGCGGACTTCTCCTCGACCACCTCCACATCGTCTATGCCCAGGTCTGCCACACGGAGCAGATCGGAAGAGCGTCGTGTAGGGAAAGAGTGTAGATC
>CATMVR010000721.1 GCA_950075905.1 uncultured Persicitalea sp.
ATGGGCAAACTGAACAAGTTCTATCGCGACAACACCCTGCTGAACCAGGATTTTGTGAAGGACTCTTCGCTGACGATCCGTCAGCTGTTGGAAAAGACTGCCAAAGGACTTACTGTAAACAGTTTCAAGCGCGTGTCGATTGGTGCCTGAGTTGGTGCTTCAATGAAAATTTGTACTCAAAAAAGCCTTGCACTTTAAAATGCAAGGCTTTTTTCGTTATTTGTGTGTAGTCCTCCCTATATTTTAGCAGAAATACCTCCTATAAGTTACTTTCCTTCGTTATGGTCGTCCCAAAAACTCATGATCATACTTTTACCGTGTATACCGACGAAGAGCTCGTTCAGCTGTTTGTTTCCTCCCAGCGCAATCCTTTTTTTGAGGAACTATACAGACGCTACGCCGATAAAGTATACCGTAAATGCCTGTCATTTGTAAAAGACTCAGCCAAAGCGGAAGACTTCACCCACGATATCTTTCTCAAGCTCGTTTTAAAACTTGGTACTTTTAAAGAAACCGCCCGATTTTCAACCTGGCTGTATTCTATCACCTACAACTACTGCATGGATCAGCTGCGGAGTAACAAGAAGCGCGGGGAGGTATACCAGGACGAAGAACTGGAAGTACCCGACGATACGGATCTTGACCGGGTATTCGAAGAGGATGATATAGAAGCCAGACGTCTGACCCAGGCTTTGGACTACCTGCCAACCGAGGAAAAAAGCCTGCTGTTGATGAAGTACCTGGACGAGCTGAGTATCCGGGAAATAGCGGATGTGTTCAAAATTACCGAAAGTGCGGTTAAAATGCGCTTGCTCCGTACCCGGGAGAAACTACGGAATCGATACCTGGAAACAATGATTTTCTGGGGCCTACTTCTGACCAAGCTGATAGAGTACGTAAAGCAGATCATATAAAATATAAAGCAGAGCAATGGCCAACAAAATATTTAAAGAATTGGAACCGGACGATTCTGTCCCTCCGTATTTAAAAGAAGCGCTGGTTTCTGAGATTGATTTTATTCGGGATGCTTTACAGATCGTAACGTTGTATACCGAAGGGTTTTTTAGTGCCGCCGTTAAGTGCCTTTCCGAAATCAGTAACCAACAGGAATCATAACTCACTATGGAAACTTTGCCGAATATTACCGAAATTCTGGTCAACACGTTCAATACGTTGATCAGCCAGTTTATAGGCTTTGTGCCCCGTCTGGTGGGATGTATTGTAATCTTGCTGGTAGGGTACCTGGCGGCCAAAACCGTGGCCATCGTGGTACGAAACGTACTCGGGAAAGTGGGCTTTGATAAGATCGGGGAGAAATTGAACGAAATCAGTATTGTCAAGCAACTCAAAACGGAGATCAAGCTTAGCGAAATAGTTGCCAAGGTTCTTTACTACTTCATTCTGCTCGTCTTTTTAACCGCCGCCACCGAGACACTAGGCGTCAATGCTATCACGAGCATGGTACTTTCATTGGTAAATTTCATACCCCAGCTGATCGCGGCCGCCATTATGCTTCAAATCGGTATTATGGTGTCTGACGCCATCAAAAGCGCGGTGGTTTCTGTTTGCCGGTCGTTCAATATTCCTTCGGCCAAGCTCATCGGTAATATTGTGTTTATATTCTTTCTAGTCATCACGTTCATTAGTGCCCTGGGGCAGATTGGCATCGAAACCGCCCTGCTCGAATCGAGCTTCAACCTGATCATTGGTGGTGTTATCGTGGCTTTCGCGCTTGGCTACGGCATTGCATCCCGGGACGTGATGGCCAATATGATTGCTGCCATGTATAGCCGCAATAAATACCGGGAGGGGCAGGTGGTCAGACTGGATGACGTAAAGGGTACCATCACGCAGATCGACAACGTATCGGTCACGATCAAAAATGACGAAGCTACTATTGTGATTCCCCTTCAACTGTTCCAGTCCAGAAAAGTCGAGATATTCCAATAATTTTTACTATCAATCCTCTTAAATCATGAAAAAATACGCTATCCTGTGTATGCTTGTAGGATCTTACGGAGCTTTGGCCCAGACGGTTCCCACAGATACAACCGGAATGCCCAAAGACACATCTTACTGGAAAAAAAAGACCGAATTCGGTGCCAATCTCAATCAGGGATCATTCAGCTCCAACTGGACAGGCGGGGCCGTCAGTTCAATAGCCTTCGGCGTATTCCTGAATGCACTGGGTGAGTATAAAAAAGAGAAAAACAGCTGGCGAAACGAGCTTCAGGCTCAGTACGGTATAGTCAAAAACCGAAATCAGGAAAGCCGGAAAAGCGTGGATCGCCTGTTTTTCGATACTAAATATGGCCGTCAACTGAGACCCGAATGGAGCTTTATTGTAAATGTAAACCTGCTTACCCAGTTTACCCCGGGCTACGAATACCGGGAGCTTTCCTCGGGAGAATTTGAGCAGAACAAAGTATCTGGTTTCTTCTCCCCGGCCTTCATTACCGAGTCAGTAGGTATTGAGTACAAGCCGGTTCCGTACTTTTTCATTACCTTTTCTCCGGGTGCGGTACGTCAGACCGTTGTGGCCGATCTTGATCTCTATCAAACGTTTCCGAAAAATTATGGTGTGCCCATTGGGCAGCGGGTAAGGACGGAGCTGGCCTTACTGCAGCTAATTGCCAATTTTGACAAAGACATAGCGAAAGACATCAATCTAAGGTTCAGGTATCAGATGTTTGCCAACTACCGGAAACTGAGAGCTATCGACAACCGCCTCGATGCTATGCTGACCGCTAAGCTCAACAAAAACTGGAACGTAAACCTGGGCCTGATCATGATCTATGACGAAGACCAGAGCACCAAAATACAGCTGGCGCAGTCGCTGGCAATAGGCTTTTTGTATACCATCAATTGAGTACCTCCTTTACTAACAATGGTTCGGTAAAATTTAAGCGGCTTTGCAGCCGAATTGATATAGTTCACGGATCTCTGGCTGATTTTTGTCC
>CATMVR010000722.1 GCA_950075905.1 uncultured Persicitalea sp.
CTTCCGATCTCAAAGGAGGTTGCTAAGGTATACCCCACAAAGGGCATGATCGTGAATTGACAGAAGATCCCAATGAACACCGAGCGCGGATTCTTTACTACCCCCTCAAAATCTTTCAGACCCATCGTAGTACCCATACCAAACATAATGATCATCAGCAGCGGCACGATGAGGTTTTTGAGTTCAAAGCCGCCGATGTTGGTAAATGGGCCGGGAAACAGCATGGCCAGCGTGGCGGCTACAATGATAGACAGGGTGTAAAGATAGGAGCGCATGGGTTCTCTTTATGGTCGGGAAATAGTAGTTTGCGAGGAAAAGATAGGCGAAAAGCAAAACTACTTATGCCTCACAATTCGGCTGCCTTTCCTCCCAGCCGATACCCCAGGTGGATACCCAGCGAAGCGCTCCCAAAAGGACCATAAATGCCGGGGCGATTGGTGCGGAGGCTAAAAAAGCCGGGGTCCTGGTCTACCTGCTGATTGTTGTCCATACCAAGGTACCTCACCCGAAGGCCACGTAGCCCCAGGCCAACGTAGGCATCCATAAACCAACGCTCACCAATTGGAAACTGACCGCCAAACTTGAAGTGAAATGCGTTCACAAATCGTCCCAGGTGCGTATTTTTATTTTGGAAGTACGCGCACTGCCGGCCAAACTGGCCAAAGGTGCAGTCCATCCCAACGGCGTCAAACCGCTCTTCGCTGTTCTTTTTGAACAGGTACTCCCCCGCCAGGTACAAACTGCGCTGATTTTGTTTCAGAAAGTAGTACCTGATCTGCGACCGGAAGCGCCAGGTTTCGCGGTCGGGATGTTGCTCACGCTCCCCGTACCACAGATTAAAGGACGAATGCCCGTACCCCATCTCCTGCTGCACCGTCCAGGCCGGGTTGGGCAGCGGCAGTTCTATGCCAACCTGTATGGTATTGTCGACATCAAAAAGTGCCAGCGGGGTAACTTTCAGCAAAATCACCGACCCGAGCGAATCGCGCCGCGGGGTCTGCGCGTGGCCGAATCCGGCCAGGGCACACAGCAGGCCCACCAGAATATACTTTCTCATTCTACCGGAATTTTACTCAGGAAATCAAACCGGTCTTTGTCGTCGTAGCGGTACTGAAATATCCCTTTTTCGCCGGTAACGATCAGCGTCGAGCGGTACGGAATAACGTCATAGGTGGGGATATCACTCCGGAATTTCATGAGTTTGGGCTGGGCGGGGTTGGAAATATCAAACAGTTTGAGCCCCTTGCTGCCTTCCCCCACAAATAGCCGCGTGCCGTCTACGCCCAGGCCGTAGGGCGAATCCATCGGCGTTGAATGGATCAACCGGGGGTTGGATGGACTGGAGATATCGATTACTTCCAGCAGGCTCACCGAGTTAAACTGCCGGCAGGCTACGCCCGTCCGGAGCGTCACGTAGGCGTAGTTACCCTGCACTACTACCGGGTCACAGCTCATGATGTGCGTATACTTGGTGAGCAGACGTGGCTTATCGGGTTGCGCGTTATCAAAGATATACATGCCGTCGTTGGCGCCAATGTACAGGTTGTTTCTGTAAGGAAAAATGGTTTCCACCCCCACCCCCAGATCGGTTTTAGCAATTTTCACGGGGGAGTCTGCCTGAGATACATCGTACACATCCAGGCTCTGCTTGGTGGCGATGTAGAGCGTATTGCCAGCCAAGGCAAAGCGGGCCATTGAACCACCCGTACCGGTCTGAGCGCCCGGTGACATATCGGCCGACGTAAAACCGGCGTCGCAGCCTCCCAGCAGTACGACCAGCGCGGCCAGGACCCAAAAGTCAAATCGGAAACGAAATATTGCTTTTTTCATGATGGAGCAGCTACATGATTGGAAGTAAAGGGTTAGCGAAAACAAGCCGTTGGTGATGAGACATTTACTTTTTCCCATCCCACTACGGCTCCCTTGCCTTTGTCTACGCATTCAAACCACACATTGGCGTAGGGAGGGTAATCGCTTTGGGGAATGGCCTTCTCAATTCGCTTCACTACCTTGATATTCAACGGGTCGCGAATATCAAGCACCACCAGATCACTGGCGTTGTCGGCATACAGGTAGCTACCCTTAACGGCCATATCGTAGTTGGCCAGAATGCGCAGAAACGAAACTTTACGTGGCGAAGCCGGATCGCTGTTGTCGATGATGTGGATACCCTCCCCCAAATCGTTCACAAAAAGGTAGTTGTCCTTCACGTATATTTTGCCGGGCCTGCGCAGCGCCCGGCCCGGCTGAGATTCAATCCTGGCGAGCTCGGCCGGACTTGCATAGATCGGCTGGTAGGCAGTACCGTCAAACCTGGGTCCGTTTGCCGGGGTTTCGGAATCTCTGGGCTCACAGGCAGCGACTACGAGCATGATCCCGACCGCAAATTGGTAAAGAAGTTTTTGCATTTGCTTCCGCGTTTATTTGCCTGGAGTCCTCACCAGGCCAATTGGTTGCAACGTTGATGAAAAATCCCAGCTATGTTCACTTTCGATCCCAAACATGTACAGCCTGCCGGCCGCCAGCGAAGGCTTACTGCTGCGCCAACAGGTACAGCACGGCCATCCGGATGGCCACCCCGTTTTCGACCTGATTGAGGATAATGGAATGACTGGAATCTGCCGCGTCGGACGAAAGCTCCACGCCCCGGTTGATCGGTCCGGGGTGCATCAGCACAATCTCCCGGTCCAACTCGTCGAGCATTGCGCGGTTAATGCCAAAATACAGCGAATACTCCCGAAGCGAGGGAAAGTACTTGATTTGCTGCCGTTCCAGCTGTATACGCAGCACATTGGCTACATCGCACCAGTGCAGGGCCTCGCGTACATTGTGGCCTACTTTTACGCCCAGCTCGGGCAAATATTTCGGAATGAGCGTGGTAGGTCCGCACACCATTACTTCGGCGCCTAGTTTTTGCAGGAAAAAAATGTTGGAAAGCGCCCCCCTTGAATGCAGGA
>CATMVR010000723.1 GCA_950075905.1 uncultured Persicitalea sp.
ACTGCCACCGTGCTGTTCGGCCACTACCTTACAAATGGCGAGGCCCAGCCCGTGGCCGCTGTACTCGCTGCGGCCGTTTAGGCGGGCAAAGAGCTCAAAAACCCGGTGCTGATGTACCGGATCGAAGCCAATGCCGTTGTCTTCTACCCGGATAGTCCGCCAGGTAGTGGTGTCGGCGTTAGAGAGGCTGGCTAGTTCTGCCGCGTTGGGGGCGGTTGCTGCGATGGTGATTTCAGGGCGGGTATCCGGGCTACTGAATTTAAGGGCGTTACTTACAAGATTCAAAAAGAGCTGGTACAGCTGCGGAGCGTCGCCGTGTAGCACAGGAAGGGTACCTACCCGGATCTGCGCGTCTTTCTCCTGAATCATCAGTTCGAGGTCTGTGATGACTTTACTGACCACTTCCCCCAGTGCGACGGTATCGCGGAGGAGGGGCTGCTGAGAAAAACGGGAGTAGGTGAGCAGGCCATCGATCATTTCGAGCATGCGGGCACTGGCCGACATCATGCGCTGCATCATGTCCTGCCCGGCGGGCGGTATCTCAGCGGCATATTGTCGTACCAGTATCTCGCCAAACGATTTTATCTTGCGGGCGGGCTCCTGCAGATCGTGCGAAGCGATATAGGCAAACTGCTCGAGGCTTCGGTTGGATCTTTTGAGTTCATCCAGCAGCCGGTTCTGCTCCTGACGCAGGGCAACCTGCTGGGTAATGTCGCGGAAAGTTAGAATCAGCAGGTCTGTAGAGGTGGGTATGGCCGACAGGTCAAACTTCTTCTCAGTACCAGAAAGAGGCGAAAAACTGCTCATTTCGCGGATCAGAGGCACCTGTCGCACAAATGCATCTTTAATATCCTGATACACTCCCGACTCTCGGGTCATGGGAAAATGCGTCAGGTACGATTGGCTCAGCAACACTTCTTTTGAACGCATGGATAGCTGAACTGCCTGCTTATTCACCATCAGGATAGTGAAGTCAACTACCTCGCCGTCTGAATTTCTAATGGGGCTTAGAGTAAAAATACCGTCGAACGAGCTATTGAGTACGCCGGATAGCAGGGCGTTATCGTACTCGGCCTGCAACCGCGACTGCTGAATATCATCGATATCGATGTAGGTAACTACCAGGCTTTGGTAGACCCGCCGGATGTGTACCTTATACCAGCGACTGTACACCGCTTCGAAATATTCGTCGAGCCCCACGGGTTGGCCTGTTTCGAGTACCTGAACGAAAGAATCAAAAAGTACCGGTTTGTGGCCCGTAATGCGAAATACCGATTGGCCCAGGTAGTCGTAATCCAGAAAATTGCCGAGCATCTGCCGGGCCTTCTGATTTGCCTGCGTTATGAGCAGGTCCGTAACCTGCCCGTTGTTGTCGCGCTCCGCTTCCAGTACCACCATAAGGTTCACCGAGCTGTTGATGATGCCATCCAGTTGCTGGTTGTGTTGCAGCAGTTCCTCATGGGCCGCTTTCTGGGGAGTAATATCTTTGCCAACGAGCAATAGCTGATTTTCTAATCGCGAAATGGAAATATCGAGCCACAGCATACTATTATCGCGGGAGAAAGGGTGTTCCAGTCGCCTGGATTGACCGGTTTCGAGTACTTCCGTGTAAGCTTTGAGGATGTCGGGGTCGATTAATGAAAGTTGGCTCAGGGTCAGGTCTCCCGAAACCGGAGGCTGAAAAACTGACAAACGGCGGGCGGCCTGATTGGTTTGTCCAAAGGCAAAATCCGTAACCTGCCCCAGGCCGTTTAGGATCGGGGTTAGCAGGGCCATGGCGTCTTCGCTGGCCTCCATGATTCGAAGCAGGGCCTGATTTTGCAGCTCTGCTTTTTGCCGGGCCCGGTATTTGTCGGTGGTATTGTGGTAGGTCACAATCAACCCGTCGCCATGTTTGCTGGCCGTCACCTCAAACACCTGGTCGAGTTCGGGATAGTATTTCTCAGATTTTAAGGGGATACCCGTTTCAATTACCTGGGCGTAGCTATTGTAATAGTCGGTTTCGCGGGAAGTAGGGTAAAGGTCCGTCAGAAGTTGTCCTTCGGGGGCAATTTCTCCGGCGGGGTAGATTTCCCGGGCTTTCTGGTTCATGTACACTACCCGCAGGTTTGCCAGCGAGCCATCCGGCCGCCGAGCGGCTTCCAGAATTGATGTAGCCACGAGGGGATTGTGGCTCATGTGGTTCCAAAGCGCTTCTTTCCAGTCATGGAGCGGCTGTGCTTCCTGCAACTGCACCAGAATGTACGGACTGAGCGTTTTTACTGTGAGAGTTAAAGGGACAGTACCCGTTGTAAAAATAGCAGGGTGTTCTGCTGCGTTCGTCGGTTGGTTTAGGGCAAGGTTAATAGAGTCAAGCAGGGATGGGGACTGAATGACTTTTTCAATGGGAGCAGGCAAAAGCAGGGGGCCAGTCCAGTCCAGCAAGGCCCTGGCTTTGCGGTTGATGGCTGTTACTTCACAAAGAGAAGAAGTGCCATTCGGGGAGATATGGCAGACTAGAAGTGCGTCTGAAACAGTATCCAATAGCTCTGAGATGCCTTCCATTTATGTAGCGAATGAGGGATTCTTTCCCATTAAAGGAATGATAAAAAACAACTCGACCGCAACTAGTGGTAAGGGGGGGACAGGTGCTTTCGTCAGTGCTTACCAATTAGTACGGAGGAAATAAAAAATGTGATTAACTTTTAAAATTACTATACTTAACCCAGCTTGACAACAATTGTTGGTATGACAGTTCAAAGACTTTTTGTTTTTTTTTAAAATCTGCTCATGGAACCCGTCAAAAAAGCTTTTCTGCTCAAAGAAGAACTGGCTGCATTGCAGCCGCTCCCTCAGGAACTGGAAGCAAAAATCATGCAGAAATTTAGGATGGACTGGAACTACCATTCCAACCGGCTGGAAGGCAACGCCCTCACCTGCGAGGAAACTACCGCCCTGCTTTTGTTTGGCCTG
>CATMVR010000724.1 GCA_950075905.1 uncultured Persicitalea sp.
CGCGCCCGCACCGGCTGCTGCACGTTGGGATTGAGGTGCACCGGGTACACAATAGCGAGTTGGGGGTACCTGGTGGCCAGATTCAGGATAGCTTTGGTAATTTGCGCAAAGCCCTGTCCGAAGTTTTCGCGCCGGTGGCCCGTCACCAGTAGTACCCGTCGACCCGGCGTAAAGGCTTCCTGAACGGCGGCGGGTACTTTTCCGGAAAATCCCTTCACCTTTTCCGTGGCCCACAGCAGGGCGTCGATCACGGTGTTTCCCGTCAGGGCGATCCGTTCGGGCAGAACGCCTTCTTTGAGCAGATTATCCACATTTTGCTGGGTGGGGGCAAAGTAGGCCGAGGCCAGGCGATCTACTAGAATCCGGTTGGCCTCTTCGGGAAAAGGTGCCCGCAGGTTGCCCGTTCGCAAACCCGCCTCCACGTGACCTACCCGGATACCGGCATAAAAAGCCGCCAGGGTGGCGGCAAAGCTGGTGGTGGTATCGCCATGCACCAGTACCCAATCGGGCCGAAACTCCGCCAGTACCTCCCGCAGGCCGGTCAGAATGCGGCAGGTAATATCGGTCAGATCCTGACCGGGCTGCATGATGGCCAGATCGTAGTCGGTCTCAATTTCAAAGAATTCCAGGATCTGTTCCAGCATCTGCCGGTGCTGTCCGGTGGAGCATACCTTGTGCTCTACGGACGGTGTCCTGTGTAGCTGCTGCACCAGTGGTGCCATCTTGATAGCCTCGGGGCGTGTACCAAAAACGGAGAGTATTTTCATGCAAATGTGTCGGCAAAGTCTTCCCAGCGATACGCCGACAAGCCTTTAAAGTTAGCAATTCCTGCCGTTCCTAGTTGGTCAGATGGAACAGTAAGTGCTTTTTTTAGTTTTTCCCGCAGTTCTTCGGCGGAGGAGTAAAGCCATTCGGGCTGGGCGCGGAGGCGTTCTTCCAGCACTCCCAGCTTTGGGGCAATAATCGGCCGGGCAAAGCCCATGCTCATAATTACCGAACCGGAGTTTTCTATCCGTTGAAAGGGTAGCACCACCAGGTCGGCCGCGTTGAAGTAGTACTGCAACTCACTTTCAGGAATAAATTCATTTTTCAGAAAAATCTGATCCGTCAGCTCTTGTTCTATTTGCTCCCCATAGGCCGTATCCATTATTTTTCCGGCTATGTATAAGTATGTATCGGCCTGGTTGAGCTGCCTAAAAGTCCGGATCAATTCCAGGACACCCTTGTAGGGTTTGATAAGCCCCAGGTAGAGTAGCACCCTACCCTGTGCAGGAAGCCCCAAATGACTACGGGCTTCGTCCTGACTTACATCATTGGGATAAACCCCCGTGTAATCCCCTTCCGGCACTACCCGAAACTTATCTTCGGGCACCCGCAGTTCGGCGGCCGCTTTTTGAACCGTACTCTCCCCAAACACCCGTATCCATTCGCAGCGCCGGGCCAGAAACCGCTGACAGAAGCGGTGGAGGGCCGGATGAGTCTGATCGTGGGGCAGGATATTGTGCAACGTCCACACCAGCCGCACACCCAGTAGCCGGGCCAGCATGATCTGGGCGCAAAAAGTAAGCACGCTAAGGCCCGTGAGCCAGGCCCAGCGGCGGTAGTAGTAGGAGATGATCCAGTCGAAATGCAGGTAAGTGGGGCGGTATTTCAGAATAGTACGGGCTATGCCGAAGAACTTGTCGTGCACCCCGTTGAAGGCATGCAGCCGTTTCCCGGCGTTCAGCCCATCCATCATCAGATGCTGGTACGGATTGCCGGGCCCCGCCACGGGCAGGCAGGCGATGGGGGTTTTTGGACCTAGCGAAACCATGGGCGGTAATGGAAGGAGTAGTTCAATTTACTTGCCCTCATACCGATTTTTTTTGCCGGCACTCCCGCAACAATGGTCATTGGGGGTATACTTTTAGTTACGACACTGCCGCATGCCACTACACATCCTTTTCCCAGTGTGACGTTAGGTAGTATCGTAGCCCTGGATGCTATCCATACATAGTCTTCTACAAATACCTCTCCGCCCTTATCAGCATAGGTGTCGTCCTGCGGGTCGTGCGAGAGCGTCCAGATGTTTACCTCTTGTGCAATGTCAACATTCCTGCCAATAGTCACCTTTCCACCACGACCGTCCAGCAACACTTTTTTGTTTAACACCGAGCCTTCACCAATAAGTATGTTTTTACCGTTTCTGATTTCAACACCCAAGGCTATAAAGCTGCGGTCACCTAGTTGACTAACTGTTTGCCTCAAAAAAAAACGCCTTATCGAATAGAAGGGAATATACATAATCCATTCTCTAAATAGGTAATCGCAGAAGGCAAGCAGAAGCGACTTCATAGAAAAAGTTAAGAGACTATTTTAGACCAACTCTTTTTAAAAGCCCATATACTCTGATTTTCAGCGTAGGCTTCTGCAAATAGCTGGGCATATAAAAACACCTTAGGCTGCGGCCCGAAAGCGCCATGATCTTATATGCCCAGGGATATCCTAGTCCGTATTCTGCCCGCAGAGCTACGCTATCTAAGGCCTGACTGTAAAGGGCATGATATTGATTTCTTACCAAAAGCAACTTATTAAAGCCAATGGCAAGGGGCGAGAAGTCGGGAGACTGTTTCAAAAATTCCAGAGCTGCTTCGGTGACTCCCGGCCATTCACTTCGAAACGGATCGTCCAGGATAATTATTCCGTAGGGATGTACGGCCCGGGAGGCCAGAGTCAGATCAGCGAGTGCCTCCTCAAAAGAGTGTCCACCATCTATATGGAACATCCTGTATGAACTTCCAATCTCTTCTACCGTAAGCTCGCCGGATAACTTTTCGTAGATCTGAATCGGAGATTTCCCTAAAATCCGGGCAATATTTTGTAGAAAAATAGCCTTATCACCCATACCCGAAACGGAAGTATTGAATTTTTGATCTTCAAAAAGATCACATACCTGCATTGTTTCGTCAT
>CATMVR010000725.1 GCA_950075905.1 uncultured Persicitalea sp.
CCGGAGCTAGCAGAATATATTGACAAGAAAAATCAGTTTCTGGGTACTATTGACGGAACCCGCCTCTACGTCCGGATGGATCACTCTCCCTCCACGGCTCCCTGACTTCCCTCCCCATTCACTCGTAGCATATCTGTGAGGGTGGTTGCGTCCAGTACAGCCAGGTTGGCATCGCGCCATTTTTCCATCACCGTGCGCAGAGCGCACGTTACTTCGTCGGCGCAATCGTCGCATTTTCCATAGAAATAAAGCGATACACAGAGAGTAGGTGCAATAGGGCCGTCAATGATGCGGAGTACCTTCGAAAACTTCACGTCGTCGGGGTGCATACGCAGCAGGTATCCCCCACCCTTCCCTTTCTGGCTTTGTAAAACACCATTATTGCGTAAATCGAGCAGAATGGCTTCGAGAAATTTGCGCGGTATTTTTTCCTTTTCGGCAATGTAAGAAATCAGTACGGGACCTTTCCCGTAGTTTTCGGCCAGTACTTTCAGGGCTTTGAGGGCGTATTTTGCTTTCTTGGATATCATAGGGTACGACGTGAAGTCTGCTCAGCAGGTAGGTCAAATATAGTATATACTGCTTCAATTTGAAAGCGTCCGTATCCATTCCCTGACCAATTTTACCCCTTCGGTATCAACCGTTTTGCGGCCCAGTTCGGGCATCATCTCGCCGGGGTCGGTAGATTCCAGCCGGTAGACCAGAATCGACTTGTCGGGTTGTCCGGGCACAATGCTGTACAGCCGCCCTCCCGATCCCCGGCCTGCGGCCACCGGTGCTTTCATAATGCCCAGGTGCGTAGGGTCCGTTTCCTGCCAGTGCAGAAGCAGCCCCGAACTACGGGCCGGCCCTTCGGGGCTGTGGCAGTGCGCGCAGTTGATGTCCAGCCAGGCCCGGGCTCTTTTATCCAGCGTTCCGTCCGTAACATCTTCCCAGTGAGGTACCTTCGGTACCGTTTCCAGGGCGGGCAATGAAGCCAGAATACCGGCTTTTTGCCAATGGGTCAGCTGATTCTCCGTAGTACTTCCATAGGCAAATTCGCCGTTCAGCTGCCGGGCCGTCGGTCCGATGGGCGTTAGCTTTTCGTTGCGGTTGTGACAGCCCTTGCACTGGTTCAGGTTGGGCATGGAGTAGGCGAGCTGCCGGGGCTGTCCGGCGGCGTCGATCCAGGATACGGCTTTGGTGTCGCCCGCTACTTCCAGGTAGGCTTCCGTCTGTTCGTCGTTCCAAATATATTCCAGGGCTTTCCAGCCCGAGGGCTCGTGCAGCAGCAGGCGGGTCTCCATCAGCCGCCGCCCTTTGGCCGGATCGCGGGCATCATTGGGGTAGTAAAAGGTTTTGATCAGGGTAGTACCAACCGGGAAGTCCAGTACTTTATCCGCATTGTAGGTTACCGCTTGCCCGGCGGGTAGCTTCACAAAGCGCAATTTTTCGGCATAGTCCGAGAATAATGGCGTGTTTAACGCGTAGGGTACCACGCCTTCGGTGGGTTGCTGATCGGCTATTTTTCCTGTAAAGAACCCGTATTCCGACAAGCTTTCTTTGGGAGCTATGGGTAAAGTATCCCCGTAGCGCCATTCGCCCCGAAAGGCAAACAGACAGGCAATAAGCACCGACAGACCCAGAAAGAGGACAGAACGAATCATTTGTTTAGCGTAACGGTGACACCCTCCAACGGACTCAACGTGCATGAGTAAGGCTTTACGTCGCGCGACACCTGTTTGAAATCATTGGCGGCATCCAGACTGACAAACGTAGCATTGGTGTTGTTTTGTACACAAAGGGGACTGGTGCCTGTACGGGATTTGTCCACAATTCCGTCAAAAACTATATCAGGCACTTTTTTGCCAAAGCGCAGCTTGTATCGGAACAGCAAACCCAAACGTCCCTTGCCCTGATACCGGACCCGCTCGCGCTCGTAGGTATTGTCGTGGATGGAAATCCGGGTGGGATAGGGATAGTACAGCGAATCCTTGATCGGCTTTTCCGTCATGTAGTAGCTGATTACGCCCGTGCCGAGGCTATTGTTGGCAATGATCTGGTTCTGAAATATCTCTACGTCGTTTGTCGCCAGTACCATCACGCCCGTACCCTGCGGCACACTGGCCACGATATTTCCCGGAGGGGCAAAATTGGGGTAGTTGTTGTGGTGAATACGATTGTTGAATACCCGCACGTTGCCGCCCTTTTTCTGTTCCAGATCGGGCAGGTCAAATACCAGGATGCCCCCCGTATTTTCGGTAGCCTCGTTGTTGTAAACATCGGCCATTTGGGAGTTTTCAATTTCGATACCAGCTACATTGTGGTAGGCCCGGGAGTTCCGCACAATAATGTGCTTCGACTGCCCTACATAAATTCCTGCATCGGAAGCGCCAATGGCCTCACATTCTTCAATGAGCACCTGCTGGCAGAGCACTGGGTACAGGCCATAGGCACCGTTTTCGGGCTTTGGCTCGCCCGACCACTCGGTTTTGACCCGGCGAAAGGTGATTCCCTCCACGTGCATGGTTTTGATGGCGTCGCCTTTGGCATCCTGTATGGTGAAGTCTTCCAGTACGATCCGTTTGGCATTGCTTACCCGCAGGCCTTCGGCTCCTTCGGTTTGTCCTTTAAAACTAAGAATCGTTTGGTCTTTGCCCGCCCCCCTCACTACCACGTCGTTCTTTCCTTCCAGCGACAGGGTACCCGTAATGGAGTAGGTACCGGCCGCCAGACGAATGGTATCACCATCTTCGGCCAGGATCAGTTGTCGTTGTAATTTTTTCTGAAAATCGGGTTGCGCGAAAGCTACGCCAGCTTGAAGAATTACCAGGCAGGAGAGCAAAAATTTCATGGGCACTCAGAGATTGATTGAACTATAAATATAAAGAACTGTACTATTTTTACGGTAATCTGGCGCTTTATATTTACAAAAGACCCTGACTATTTTTTCTCAACTTTTCTCCATGA
>CATMVR010000726.1 GCA_950075905.1 uncultured Persicitalea sp.
GGCTCGTAGATGGCCAGCGTGCGCAGAATGGCCTCCTCGTGCTCCTCGCGGCTCTTGTGCTCGTGCGAAACGTAGTGAAATGGGATGCCAAACTTACTCACCAGCGGCTGCAGTACGTTGTAGTTGCTCACCACGGCCTGTATGGTCGCGTCCAGCTCGTCGAAAGCGTAGCGGATCAGCAGCTCGGCCAGGCAGTGGTGCTCTTTGGTGACGAGCAGTACAATATCCTTCTTCTTTTTGGGGTTAATCTGGATGGAAATTCCCTCGGGTAGTTCGGCGTTGAGGGTATCGGTGAGTTGGGTCAGGTCGGCATCGCCTTCAAACTCCGTGCGCATAAAAAACCGCCCCGACGGACTCACATACTCATCGTTGCGGAGGATGTTATGGTTGTTTTCAAACAGCACGCGGGTGACGAGATAGATCAGCCCCTTGTGGTCGGGGCCCTTCATGAGCAGGATATGACGGTGGTTCATGGGTAGTAGCTGTTAGCTTGTTAGGGGATTCGCTGCTAGCTTTTTCTTGTCAGCAGCATTCTGCAAAGAAACGACAAAGCGCTGACTTTTGTCAAACCCGATAGGGGGGCTCCTGTTCAGCTGGATGAAATAGCCGAAGCGGTACAAGTAAAGACCCTGCCTGCCGTTCTTTACTAACTACCAACTTACCTATCATTTTTTAAAAGTATCAAGTCAGATGAAAAAACTAACCTTGCTGGTGGCGGGCCTGTTTATTTTGGCGGCCGGCCTTACGGAAGCGCTGGCCCAGAAGAAAGGCAAGCCGCTGTATACTTTCCCGCTGGGGGTGCAGGCTTATACCTACCGGGCGCATTTTCCCAAAGACGTAGCCGGTACGCTCGACCGCATTCAGTCGCTGGGTATCACCGAAATTGAAGGCGGAGCGCCAAAGGGCATGACGCCGGAAGAATTCAAGAAAATGTGCGATGCCCGGGGCATCAGCATCCCCTCTACCGGAGCGAGCTACGAGGAACTGGTGAAGTCGCCGGAAGCCGTGGCCAAACGCGCCAAAACCCTGGGTGCCGACTACGTGATGGTGGCCTGGATTCCTCATCAGAAGGGCAATTTTACGCTCGAAAACGCTAAGAAAGCGGTGGAGGATTTTAACAAAGCCGGTAAGGTGCTGAAAGAAAACGGCGTTACTTTCTGCTACCACGACCACGGTTACGAGTTTCAGCCCTACGGCGATGGTACCCTGATGGACTACATCATTCAGAATACCGACCCGAAGTACGTTTCCTTCGAGATGGACGTACTCTGGACGCAGTTTGGCGGCGGCGACCCCGTGTCGCTGCTCAAAAAGTACCCCAACCGCTGGAAGCTGATGCACCTCAAAGACCTCAAAAAAGGCGTAAAAGGTGACCTCACCGGCGGCACCCCCGCCGAAAACGACGTACCCCTCGGTACCGGGCAGGTAGACATGGAAGAGGTGATCCGGACGGCCAAGAAAATCGGCATCAAGCATTACTTTATCGAAGACGAAAGCGAGAAAGAACTGGAATACGTACCCCAGAGTATTGCCTGGCTGAAAAGTTTGAAGCAGTAGGGTTTTGGCTGGTTTGCGTCTTCGACGCGAACCCATGAGGCGCGCGTTTCAAACGCGCATTATGTGGGTTCGCGTTACAAACGCGAACCAGAGTTGCCTTTTTTATGTGTGACGAACAAAAGGAGGTTTTCCTTAGCGGGAGGCCTCCTTTTGCTATGGTCAGCAATGAACTATTACCTTTGCAACAACATTATTCATTCACAAAACTGGCTGCCATCGCCCAGGCAAATATGCTAACGGCTAACAGCTAACAACCTAACAGCTAACAATGGCCGAAACACTCATACTCCCTCCCTCCACCAACCGCGCGGAGCTGTACGAAGCACTTTACCCGCAGATAGAAGCCCTGGTAGCTACTGAAAGCGACCTGATTGCCAATCTTTCCAACGTAGCCGCCGCTCTGAAAGAAGCCTTCGGGTTTTTCTGGGTTGGGTTTTATATGGTCAAGGAAGGGCAACTGGTGCTCGGGCCGTTTCAGGGGCCCATTGCCTGTACCCGTATCCCCTTTCGCAAGGGCGTATGCGGAGCCTGCTATACCCGGCAGGAAACGATCATCGTTCCCGACGTGGAGCAGTTTCCGGGCCACATCGCGTGCAGCTCGGCCTCAAAGTCGGAGGTAGTGGTGCCGGTTTTTCACCGCAATGGTACCGTGGCGATGGTCCTCGACGTAGACAGCGACCAGCTCGACGATTTCAGTGAAGCCGACGCGGCCGGGTTGGAAAAGATTATGAAGTTGATTGAAAGGAAGATGTAAGGGAGTTATGGAGTTGATGAGTTTAGAGTTAAAAGTAGTCTCTGCTGAACTCCAAACTCTAATAAAACGCATCCTGAATATGCCGGATATTCACGTCTCCGTTGGGTAGAATGAGGATGGAAACAATGTCGAAGCGGACGTCAAACATCCAATCGTGATCGAAAATATAGTTTTCGGCGGCTTTGATAATGAGGCGGGTTTTGGTGTAGTTTACAAATTCCTCGGGCATGCCGAAGCCCGTACCGCTACGGGTTTTTACCTCCACAAAAATCAGTATCTTGTTTTTCTTCGCAATCAGGTCGATCTCGGCGTGCCGGTGGCGGTAGTTTTTCACCAGAATCTGGTATCCTTCCTTCTGCAGATACTCCGCGGCTCGCGCCTCGCCCCAGTGGCCGGTGTCGTTATGTGTTGCCATGCGAACATTTTTGGTCCAAAATACTGTTATATCTTGTGAAAACGAAGTTGCGTCAGAAAAGTAACGCCGGCGAATGGAGTTTTTTACGTATTCTACCTCTCATGAATTTTACATTGAACCGGCAAACCGAAGTCAGGAGCCTGGGGCTGATGGACTACCAGCAGGCCTGGGACTATCAGGAAGCGCTTTTTGCCGAAATCGTGGCCGTCAAAGTGGCCA
>CATMVR010000727.1 GCA_950075905.1 uncultured Persicitalea sp.
CGCCTGATCGACATGTACGATCTGAAATCCCTGTTGGTGTTCTGTAACACCAAACGCAAGGTAGACGAAATCGTAGAGCAGCTTCAGGTACGGGGATACTCGTCCGAAGGTATCCACGGTGACCTCCGTCAGCAGCAGCGGACCAACGTCATGAGCAAGTTCAAGGCTGGTACTACTACCATTCTTGTAGCAACCGACGTGGCCGCCCGCGGTATCGACGTAAGCGGACTGGACGCCGTAATCAACTACGACATCCCCCTCGATGAAGAGTACTACGTACACCGTATTGGCCGTACAGGCCGCGCTGGTATGTCTGGTAAGGCATTCTCTCTCGTAGCCCGCGACGAAAAGTTCCGTCTGCGTCAGATTGAGAACTATACCAAGGTGAAAATCGAGAAAGGGGTTATTCCTTCCTACGAGGATATCGTGGGAGTTCGCAAAGCCCGCTTCGTGGAAAGCCTGGCCGCCACTATCAAGGAAGACAGCAGCGACAGCCTGTACGACGACGTGCTGGAACTTCTGCACCACAGTGGGTTCTCCACCGAGCAGATTGTTGCCGCTATGGCGAAGCAATTACTGGGTGTTCAGAAAAACGAGTACTCCGACAACAGCCTGGCCTGGGAAGAAAAACGCAGCGACCGTGATCGGTTCGAGCGTAAAGGCGACCGTTTTGAGCGGGGTGGTGGCGATCGGTTTGATCGTAGCAGCCGTTTCAACCGCGACGATCGTGGTGACCGCGGAGACCGTTTCAGCCGGGGACCTGAGCGTGGCAGCCGTTTTGACGCCCCCCGTGGGGACGGACCCCGTGGCGACCGCCGCGAAAAGGGTGCTCCCGGACCCGTGGAGGCTGGTATGACCCGCCTGTTTCTGAGCGTGGGCCGCAAGGACCACGTCATGCCACGCGACATTGTGGGTGCCATTGCCGGCGAATCCAATATTTCTGGCAAGGACATCGGTTCCATTGATATTTACGATAAGTTCACATTTGTAGAAGTACCCGAGCGCGACGCCCGGATCGTACTTCGCGCCATGGATGGCAATACCATCAAAGGCAAGCAGGTTCAGGTAGATATTGCCAAGTAAGACAACCTGATCGCAATCAAAAAAGGGCCGGTGAGAATTCACCAGCCCTTTTTTTGTGCTTTAAAGAGAATTTCCGGCAGCCTAGTTTTCGTAGTAGTAGCCAAATATTATCCCCATTTCATCCTCGCTTGTGAGGCCGAAACGGACTGTCTTACTCGTCGTATTGTTGTAGGTTATCTCGGAGGTAAGTCCTTCCCCCGCATTCAGTACCAGCGCGGTCGGAAAATTCTTAATCAGCGGATGCTCCCAATCGGTGTTTTCGTATACGACCTGCCCGTTACGGGCTCCCCCCTTTATCTTGATCACGAACTTCTCGCTCAGCTTGTGGGTATGCGACGTCAGCATGAGTACCGTAACCGGCTTGTTGAAGGTAAATGATTTTACGGCGGTCGTTTTCTGTCCCGGCGGTAGTGTAAACCCTTCATTGCCAAGGTTAAGCGAATTGACAACGTGCTTCACCCGGCTTTTAGGGATCGTGTACAGGTTCACGTGTACTTCTCCGGTAGTAGTCTGACTGGTCTTATTGACGTAGTGCGAGTTCAAATCAAAGGAAGCATCCCTGGGCAGCACCAGCGCGGCACCCTCTGGTAGGGAGTAGTCGTGTAGTTGTGTTTGGGTTCCGGCCCAGAACACATGGTTTTGCATGGAAAGAAACGTCAGGAAATTGGTAGAGCCATCGGGGTTACGAATATCCCGGACTGAGTTCAAAGCGGGCAGCTTGCTTTTGTCCGAAAAATCGTAGAGAATAAAATGATGGCTACCGGGACGCATAGCTACTTTGACCCGATTGACATACTGCTCTTCGCCATTGCCCACTGATTTGCGGACAAAAAATTCACGTTCAAAATTGGGACTGATTGGAAAAGCATCCAGTTTCAGCTGGTACCCCTCGCCGGCAGCGGGTGGTACCAACCCTTCAAAACTAGCTACGTAGCTAGGGGTATTGTCGTTGAGCAGGGTAGTATCTACCACGCTACCCTGCGCCGGGGCACCGGCCTCAATCCAGCGCCTCACAAATTCGATTTGCCCAACACTCAGCGGGGTACCGCCCAGGGGCATAGGCAGGCCATACTGCTTACCACCGTGGTGGCTGGCGTCCCAGTTGAGCTTGTGGTAGAGAACGCTTTCAAAAGAACTGAACGGCTTCACGCGGTTCATCTTTTCGGCGCGGGCGTCGGGCTGTTGTGCCAACACATTAATTAGATTACTCAGAGCCTTCCCCTTAGCCAGAACTAACCCATGCTGCTGAAAAGATCCATCCTGCTCCGAAGCGTGGCAACCAGCCGTAGCGCAGGTAGAGGTAAAAATACGATCCTGAATCAAATCAAAAGAGGCAAGCTCCTGGCTCACCGCTTCTTCCTCTTTTGGTTGGCAGCTTGTGGCAATAGCTCCCAAACTTCCCAATACCAGTATTCCGATCCAGCTTTTTCTCATACTATTGATTACTTGTTGATTCACAGCCCAATAAAATAGGCTACATGAATATAAAAATAATCAAAAACGCAGGATAAAGTTTTCTTTTCGCTGTTCTTTTCTAAAAAAAACTAAACCAAGCCAGAAAAGGTCGATGGTTACCGTCACATCGGGCTGGGCTTTGATATACTCCCAGGCCTGGGTCATTTCTTCCGACCAGTAAATATCATCAAAGATAAAGACCGTCTGAGGACCGGCGTATTTTTTTGCTTCCTCAAAGTACCGCACGGTGGGCTCTAAACGGTGGTTGGCGTCAAAAAAAACCATATCAACTTCCCCTTTCGTCTGTGCCAGCTGGGTTGCCAGGGTCTCATCGATATTTCCAACTACCGTTTGGATGGAAGCTATTTTGAGCAGTTCAAAATTCTTGCGGGCAATGCGGG
>CATMVR010000728.1 GCA_950075905.1 uncultured Persicitalea sp.
TTACATTGCTTCGTCTTATGATTTTACTCCGTGGCTTTGGCCAGGGAAGGTTTCAGGTCGAGGACCGGTACCGAAGCTGACTTTTCAGCAGCAGGCTGTACAGATTTCACTTCGATCGTTTTGGACATACCTACTTCTTCCAAAACCAGGTTAGGAACGGCAATGTAGGGCGCAATAACCAGCGAAACGATGGACATCAGCTTGATCAGGATGTTCATGGAAGGTCCGGAAGTATCCTTGAAGGGGTCACCTACGGTATCTCCCGTTACAGAAGCCTTGTGCGGCTCCGACTTCTTGTAGTACATCTGTCCGTCGATATTGACTCCCTTTTCGAAAGACTTCTTGGCATTGTCCCAGGCGCCACCGGCGTTGGACTGGAAAATACCCATCAACACCCCGGAAACCGTTACTCCGGCCAGCAAACCACCCAGTACTTCGGGACCCATGGTAAAGCCTACCAATACAGGTGTAACGAGTGCAATACCACCCGGCAGCAACATCTGCTTGAGGGAGGCTTCAGTAGAGATAGCTACGCACTTCTCGTACTCCGGCTCGGCCTGGTACTCCATAATACCCGGAATCTCGCGGAACTGACGACGTACTTCGTTTACCATTTCCATGGCGGCCTTTCCTACGGCTGAAATAGCCAGGGCACTGAAAATGAAAGGAATCATACCTCCTACAAACAGACCAGCCAATACGTCTGCTTTGTAAATATCGATAGAGCTAATGCCCGCAATACCCACGAAGGCCGCAAAGAGCGCCAGCGACGTAAGGGCCGCCGAAGCAATGGCAAAGCCTTTTCCGGTGGCGGCGGTAGTATTTCCTACGGCGTCGAGATTGTCCGTACGCTCACGCACTTCGGGAGGGAGCTGCGACATTTCGGCAATACCACCCGCGTTATCCGCAATGGGTCCAAACGCGTCGATGGCGAGCTGCATGGCCGTCGTGGCCATCATACCAGCCGCGGCGATAGAAACCCCGTACAGACCGGCAAATTTGTAAGAAAGGATAATACCTGCCGCAAGTACCAGAATAGGAAGTACGGTAGACTCCATCCCGACGGCAAGTCCGCCGATGATGTTGGTAGCGTGGCCGGTACCTGACTTCTGCACAATGGAGTTCACAGGACGCTTGCCCATAGCGGTGTAGTACTCTGTGATTATTGACATCAGTGCACCTACTACCAAACCAACCACAATGGCCAGAAACACCCCGTTTGAGGAAAAGGCAAAGCCGCGCAGGTTAAGATTCTCAGGCAGGATATTTACTACTAAGAAATAAGACGCAATAAAGGTAATAATGACCGATGCCCAGTTACCCAGGTTCAACGCGTTCTGTACAGAATCGGTCTCTTTGCTGATACGTACAAAAAAAGTTGACACCAGCGAAGCGAGCAGACCCACCGCCGCAATCATCATAGGCAGCAGTACGGGCGAGTAGCCGCCGTAGTTGTCAACCACATCGATTTCCTGACCCAGTACCATGGTAGCGAGGATCGTAGCTACATAAGAACCGAACAGGTCAGCGCCCATACCGGCTACGTCACCCACGTTATCACCAACGTTGTCGGCAATGGTTGCGGGGTTACGTACGTCGTCTTCGGGAATACCCGCCTCCACTTTTCCAACGAGGTCAGCTCCCACGTCAGCAGCTTTGGTATAGATACCACCACCTACCCGGGCAAAGAGAGCGATAGACTCAGCACCCAGAGAGAAACCAGCCAGTACTTCGATGGCTTTTTGCATCTCGTCGGAAGTAAGAGGCTTTCCGAAAGCAAAAAGATGGTAGAAAATGATAAAAAGTCCACCCAGTCCGAGCACCGCCAAACCGGCTACGCCCATACCCATCACCGAACCACCGGTAAAAGAAACCTGCAAAGCTTTGGATAGAGAAGTACGCGCTGCTTCCGCTGTACGTACGTTAGCCTTGGTGGCTATTTTCATTCCTATATAACCGGCTGTGGCCGAAAATACGGCTCCGATCAGAAAGGCAATGGCAATGAGGGGAGAAGAGTGAATGGGGTTTTCGGGGGTACCTTCGTTTGACCCCAGCCAATAGAGAAGAACGGCCGTAGGGAGGGCAAAGTAGGCCAGAACCTTCCATTCTGCTTTTAAAAATGCAATTGCTCCATCGGCAATGTAGCCCGATAACTTTTGCATGTTTTCGGTTCCGGCGGGTTGTTTGGCAACCCAGCTGAAACGCCATGCAGTGTAGAGCAATCCTACCAGACCGAAGGCAGGCACCAGGTAAATGATACTATCCATGCGTTGAAAATTTTGGTTTTTTTATTTAAAAAATCGGGCAAATATAGTGTTTTGGAAGTCACATGCCCAATCAATTTACGGTTCAAATGATTATTTTTATAGATTGTAGGATATTTAAACGTAAGCGGTTTGAACATTCCTGCTTTGGATGTAGTTTGCCCCACATTACTTTCCCTTTCCTTCGATATGAATAATTTTTTTTCTTTCCTTTTTATCCTCGGTCTGTTTGCCCGTATAACTTTGGCCCAGACGCCAAATCCGCCAGCGGGTGAGCTACTGCAAAAACTCAAAAAACTCAATGTACTAGGCAGCGCTATACACATCGGAGCGCATCCCGACGACGAAAATAGCCTGCTGCTGGCCTACCTGGCCAAAGAACGGCTTATCAATACCTACTACCTCTCACTAACCCGGGGAGATGGCGGCCAAAACCTCATCGGCTCCGAGCAGGGAGTGGAGTCAGAGGCCTACACCGGCGACGGGCCGTTGGTGAACTCCGACTACCTGAACGGGCTGTCGGTGGAGGATGCCAAGGCGGCCATCGTCGAGCGTTTGGAGGCCGAGGGCGCCGGTATCGGGAAGATCCAGTACAAGTTGCGCGATTGGCTGTTTGCCCGCCAGCGCTACTGGGGCGAGCCGTTCCCGATCGTCTACGACGCCGACGGCGT
>CATMVR010000729.1 GCA_950075905.1 uncultured Persicitalea sp.
TGAACCTGAATGATATCGAATCCATGCAGGTGTTGAAAGATGCCTCTGCAGCTTCTATTTATGGGTCACGGGCAGCCAACGGGGTGGCGATTATCTCAACCAAAAAAGGAAAATTCCCTAAACCCAAACTGACTTACGATGCTTACTATGGCCAACAAAAAGCCTGGCGTTTTCCTGAATTACTGAACACACAGCAATACGCTGATCTGCTTTGGGAATCAAGAATCAACGCCCAGAATACGACAAAACTGGTAGACGGAGCCTATCCGGCCGGTACTGTGCTTTCCTATCCTAACATTGCCATGTTTGGCAATGGGACTACGCCCGTAATTCCTTTCTATGCCAATCCAGCCGGAAAAAAACAGGGGGAGGTTGACGAGGGAGCTTACAATTTCGCTACGCGCAATCTAATCACCCGCGCCAACCAGCAGGGTACCGATTGGTTTGATGCTATTTTTGAAGCGGCTCCCATCCAGAATCATCAGATTGGGGTTTCGGGAGCCACCGAAGCGGCCCGCTACGCCATGTCGGCCAATATTTTTGATCAGCAGGGTATTATGAAGCACACTTACTTCAAGCGTTATTCACTACGCGCCAACACGGAGTTTAATGTCAATAAGCGGTTTCGGGTGGGAGAAAACATGCAGGTAGCTTACGGTGAGCGCGTGGGACAAACCGGCGGCAATCAAAACGAAAGTAACCCGATCTCGTTTGCTTACCGTATCCCACCCATTGTCCCGCGTTTTGATGTAAACGGCTACTTTGCTGGCGGTAATGGTACGGGTCTTGACAACTCCCGTAACCCGGAAGCTGAACTTGTCAGAAATAAGGACAATAAGCAAAAAGAACTTCGCCTGTTTGGAAATGCCTACGCTGAAATTGATATTTTAAAAAATCTGACGGCCAAAACCCAGTTTGGGATAGATTATAGTACCTACAATCTGCACAACTACCGGGCCAACGATCCTGAGTCGCCGGAGATGGTAGGAACCAACACCCTGCGTGCTGATAACAACTTTGGATTTACCTGGACCTGGTACAATACCCTTACCTACAACACGACCCTGGGTGATAAGCACCGTATAAACCTGATGGTAGGTACCGAATCTATCAAAAGCTACTACGAGTTTGTGTTCGGCGAACGTTCAGGCTTTGCCGTAGATGAGCTGGCCAACCGTTTTCTGAATGCCGGAAAAACCATTGTAGGCAATGGTAGCGGCGGAAGAGAATGGAAGCTCGCTTCGGAGTTTGCGCGCGCCAACTATTCCTACGACGGACGCTACCTGCTCGATGTCACCCTGCGCCGCGACCGTTCTTCCCGCTTTGCTCCTGCTTTCCGTACGGCCTACTTCCCGTCGGTCAGTGCGGGTTGGGTACTTACCGAGGAATCATTCCTGAAAGGCACTTCGTCGTGGTTGACCTTCGCAAAACTTCGCGTAGGGTATGGACTAACCGGCAACCAGGAGATTGGTAACTACAACGCATTTTCAACCTTCCTTTCCAATCCTGAGACCTCTTTCTACGACCTCGCCGGGGCTAATACCACGTCCTTGCAAGGGTACGAACTTGGCCAGTTTGGTAATGCCAACGCCCGCTGGGAGACCACCACTTCTACCAATGTAGGCCTCGACGCTACGCTTCTTGGTGGAAAACTGGAAGCCAATCTGGATTGGTTCTCCCGGACCACAACAGACATGTTGTTCCCGGTAGAAGTACAATTTACGCAGGGCCGAGCTCTGAATCCCTTCCAGAACATTGGTGAGATGTCCAACAAAGGCGTAGAATTGGGCCTGAACTACAGCGATACAAAGGGCGATTTCAACTACTCCTTTGGAGGCAATATTTCGACTTACCGCAACAAGGTAGTTAAAACCACGGGCGACCCCAATGTCCAGTATTTTGGGTTTACTACGCGTTTGGCGGCAGCAGCCGTAACCCAGCAAGGGTATCCTCTGGCATCTTTCTTTGGCTATACTATTGACGGAATCTTCCAGACTGATGCTGAAGGCAAGGCGCACGCCGGACAATTTGTGGCCAATACTGATGCTGCCAAAGCAGTGAATCCGTTCAATAAGGCCGGTTCTTTCAAATTCCGCGACATCAACGGCGATGGAGTGATCAATGCCTCGGATCGGGGCGTGATTGGAAGCCCGCACCCAGACTTTTCGTACGGCATCAATGCCAGTGTTGGGTATAAAAACTTCCGGCTGGATCTGTTCGGACAGGGTGTTTCGGGTAATCAGATTTTTAACTACCAGCGGTACTTTACGGACTTCCCAACTTTTGGAGGAAACCGCAGTCTGCGCATGTACGAGCAATCGTGGAGACCTGGTAAGACCGATGCTGTGTTGCCCATCCCGCGTTCCAACGACGTCATCAGCTCGTTGCCTTCTACCTACTACCTGGAAAATGGTTCCTACTTCCGCTTCAAGAACATTCAGCTGAACTATACTATTCCTAAGGCACTATCCGACAAGTTGGGCATGGGCTCAGCCAGAGTATATGTGCAAGGCCAAAACTGGTTCACGTTCACGCAGTATACTGGCCTGGACCCCGAAATCAACCTGCGTAGTTCAAGTGCTTCCGGCCAGGATATTCACATGGGCTTTGATGAAGGATCGTACCCGGCCTCCCGCACTACCCTGGTAGGAATAAGCGTGAGTTTTTAAGAAAAAGAAACTTGTTAATTTTATAACAATAGAACATACTTATGAAATCAATAGTAAAGCCAATAGCATTAGCTTCGGTACTCATGGCCGGTCTTTCGACCTCGTGTAGTGATAGCTTTCTGGATGTAGTTCCACTGGGAGAACTAAGTGAAGCAACTCTTCAAAACAAAGCAGGTGTAGATCTGGTACTGACTGGTGCCTACTCCCTTATGGATGGTGTAAACGTTGGACCTGGCTTCTCGGACTGGCACGGTTCGGCC
>CATMVR010000730.1 GCA_950075905.1 uncultured Persicitalea sp.
ACCGTGGGCGGCTTCGGCCTCCATGGTACCTCCATCGGGTGTTACCAGCACGGAGGTCATCAGACCCAGCGAGCCGAAGCCCTGCGCTACGGAGTCAGACTGCACGTCGCCGTCGTAGTTTTTACAAGCCCATACAAACTTGCCGCTCCATTTGAGGGCGGAGGCTACCATGTCGTCGATCAGACGGTGCTCGTACACGATACCGGCTTCTTCAAACTTCGCTTTGAATTCGGTTTGATATATTTCCTCGAACAGATCTTTGAAACGTCCGTCGTATTTTTTCAGAATGGTATTCTTGGTCGATAGGTACACCGGCCAGCCTTTCTGAAGGCCCATGTTCATACAAGCGCGGGCAAAGCCTTTAATGGACTCATCGAGGTTGTACATACCCATGGCCACGCCACCACCGGAGAAGTTGAATACGTCAAACTCCATTACGGTACCGTCTTCGCCTTCAAACTTCATCGTAAGCTTTCCTTTGCCGGGTACTACAAAATCGGTAGCCCGGTACTGATCACCAAACGCATGACGACCTACGATGATGGGGTCGGTCCAGGTAGTTACGAGGCGGGGAATGTTGCTCATCACGATAGGCTCGCGGAATACGGTACCGTCCAGGATATTCCGGATGGTTCCGTTTGGAGAGCGCCACATCTGCTTTAAGCCAAATTCCTCCACGCGTTGCTCATCAGGAGTAATGGTAGCACATTTGATACCTACTCCGTACTGCTTGATGGCGTTGGCGGCATCGATCGTCACCTGATCGTTGGTTTCATCGCGGTACTCCACGCCCAGGTCGTAGTATTTGATGTCAAGATCGAGGTAGGGAAGAATCAGTTTCTCCTTGATGAATTTCCAGATGATGCGGGTCATCTCGTCGCCGTCGAGTTCGACGACCGGATTAGCAACTTTGATTTTGTTCATGCTTGTAGATTAATTAGGAATAAAAGCCAAATAAGATTTGTACAAAAGACCGCGCAAAAGTACAAAATCAAAGGGAAAAGGCGAAAGACAAATAGCTTACCGGAGACTTTTCCTCAAAAAAGGCATCACCCCCCATTGCTTTCCTCCCCCAAATTTCCCACATTCCGTCTCTTTTTCTTATACCTGTACTAAGTCGTATTTCATTTCTAAATTCTCTATGAAAAAAACATTACTCTCTCTGGCGGGGATGCTGCTGCTGATAATGATCGGGCATACTGGTCTGGCGCAGGGCAAACGAACAAAAAAAGCGCCGGAGGATCCGATTGAAAAGCTCAAACAGGAAGCCGCGCTTTCGGTGGAGCAAAACGCCCGGCTGGGCCAGGAAATCAACGACATGCTGTTCAGCTTTGCCGAGCTGGGTTTTCAGGAGGAAGAATCAGCGAAGTACCTGACCACGCTGCTCGAAAAAAACGGCTTCACCATTCAGCGGGGCATTGCGGGCATGCCAACGGCCTGGCTCGCCACCTGGGGCAACGGCAAGCCGGTGATTGCGCTGGGTTCCGACGTGGATTGTATCCCCAAAGCCAGTCAGAAGCCCGGCGTAGCCTACCACGACCCCATGGTACCCGGTGCCCCCGGCCACGGCGAAGGCCACAACTCCGGGCAGGCGCTCAACATTATTTCGGCCCTGGCGGTAAAGAAAATCATGGAGCGGGATAAGATTCCGGGTACCCTGGTACTATGGCCCGGCGTGGCCGAGGAACTGGTGGGTGCCAAGGCTTACTTCGTGCGCGACGGCTACTTTAAGGATGTGGATGCCTGTATCTTCACGCACGTAGCCAACAATCTGAGCGTGAGCTATGGGGATGCCGGTAACAACGGGCTTATTTCGGTGAAATTCATGTTTGAAGGCCAGGCCGCCCACGCCGCCGGAGCGCCCTGGCGCGGCAAGAGCGCCCTCGACGCCGTAGAGCTCATGAACGTGGGCTGGAACTTCCGCCGCGAGCACCTCGAACTGACCCAGCGCTCGCACTACGTCATCCCCGACGGCGGCGACCAGCCCAATGTGGTACCCTCCAAAGCCTCGGTATGGTACTATTTCCGCGACCGCACCTATCCAAAGATCAAAAAACTCTTTGACGTAGGGCTCAAAATGGCCGAAGGCGCTTCGCTGATGACCGACACGAAGTTTACCTACGAGGTACTGGGCTCGGCCTGGCCGGGGCATTTCAACCAGCCCATCGCCGAAACCATGTACCAGAATATCAAGGCAGTGGGGCTGCCTACCTGGGACGAGAACGACCAGTTGCTGGCCAAGGCTACCCAAATTGAGATGGAATCCAGCAAGATTGAAGGCCTCGCTACCAAACTCGATACCATTGGCCTGCCGGCCGATATGCCCGTAGCTTCGATGGGCGGGCAAATCATGCGCTCTATGGGCGGTGGCTCGGACGATATCGCCGATATTTCGTGGGCATTGCCCACCGTGGTGCTGCGCTACCCGTCCAACATTCCCAACCTGCCCGGCCACCACTGGTCCAACGCCATTTCGATGGCCACGCCCATTGCCCACAAGGGTATCGTGGCCGGTGCCAAGGTAGAAGCCATGACGCTGATCGATATGCTGATGAAACCCGAGGTACTCAAAAAAGCCTGGGCGTACTACAACGACGAGCAGACTAAAGAAATGAAGTACACGCCTCTCGTGGGGCCGAAGGACTATCCGGCTACCTACCTCAACAAGGAAATTATGGCCGAGTACAAGCCCACGTTGCAGAAGTACTACTACGATCCGGCCAAATACGGTACCTATCTGGAACAACTCGGTATCAGCTACCCAACGCTCAGCGAAGCGCAGAAAGCAAAGCTGAAAGAGCTGGAAACGAAGCAGAAGGAAATGAAGGGAAAGTAAGCAAAAAATATACCTCACAAACATGAGTCATCCCGAATTTTTAGGGGCTGGCCCAAAAAAGATACCTCCATGTTATTTTTGTGAATCACAAC
>CATMVR010000731.1 GCA_950075905.1 uncultured Persicitalea sp.
CAGCACCAGTTTTTTGCCGGCAAAATCGGATAAAGATATTTCCTGGCCATTTTGATCTCTGGCTTTGAAATCCGGGGCGTGATCTCCTGCTTGAAGCGTCATTATCTGCGTCGTTTTCGTGGGGCTGGTTTTGGGGCGGGTTCCGCAATTTCGACCCGCAAGATAGTACTATTTCCCGCTCTGTCCGTCACTTCCAGGGCCAATTCTCCGGCAAAATCGGCATTTTCATCCAACTTTTCCGACCAGAGGTACCGGTTTTTGTACTCGTAGTTGAGCAAGACCCATTCGCCATTGACCGTAGCCCGAAACTGATCGATGCCAGACATGTCGTCTGATATGTAGGCCCGGATTCTTTTTTTGCTATGCTCCACCAGGTTGACCTTGGGCGGAATGGTGTCGGTACGTACCATAAAGCTGCCTAGTTCGCGAATCCGGAAGGCCAGGGCATCACCCAGCCAGTTGCCCCCAATGTAGCTGTATCCGCTGCCGTTGTAACGATACACCCCTGTACGTTCGCGGGGGATGACTTTACCCTGGGGGGTAAACTTTACATCCACGTAGTGCCGCAGCGGAATGGTGGGCTCATTGATAGTAAGGCTTTGAAAGCTTTGCCGGGTGGCCAGGTACAGGGTATCAAAAAGGCTGGTGGTATCAAACCGGATGGCGAGGTCTGTGGTAGAGTACACATCCGGCAAGCCGGGAGCAATGACTTCCTTGTAGTGGAGAGGCAGCGTTTTCTGGCCTACCTGCACTGAGTCGGGCAGAAATTCCCGTAGGTCGGTGAGGAACACCGCGCTGTTGTTGACATAGTAGGCCGGATCTTTCTGAACCCGGCGACGATCGGTGAAAAAAGTAGCGAAGGGAGCTGAACTTCCTACGCCGGTTGCGGTGATTTTTAGCACGTTTTCGTTTAGCTCTGAGTTGAGGTAGCCATTAAAAGCCGTCTCTGATTCCCTCTGAACGATGGGGGTATTTTTTTCGCCCTCGATGGTGAAACGCAGTATGGAAGAGTTTTCAAAAGCATCGTAAATCTTGATCACTACTTCGTGCCGGAGGGTATCTCTTAGTTGTAGTTTGCCGCTGTAATCATCGGTTTTGTAGAGCTCAAAATCATTGCCATCAGGAGTATAACAGCGGTAAAAGCGTGCACCAGACTCCTGATCGGTACGGTAATCGATCAGGTTGTTATAGTCGCGAAAGGCCCGGCTGGGAAATTTCTCCATATTGTAGGTGAATATTTCGCGGCCGTCCATTTTGATTTCGATGCAGTGCAGTCCGTACCGAAAGCCGGTACCCGTCATGTAGTCGTAGGCTTGCAGCTCAATGCCCACTTCACCCGTAGCTTTGATAGGCTGCACTATCCGGTAAGAGCCATCTTTTTGTTTTACGGGCTTGAAAACCATCCGGTCGTACTGAGCGTTGACCCGAGAGTCGATGGTGGTAGGCCGAAGCGCCAGATTCCAAAAAGCCGGTGGGGTAGTATCCTTTATTTCCCGAAAATTGAAATAAAGAGGATTGAGGTGGTTGTCTTTCGAATCTCTTATTTCAAAGTGCAGGTGCGGACCGGCCGACCCACCCGTATTGCCAGAAAGCCCAATGGCCTGCCCTTTTTTGAAAGCAATTTGGTTGGGCTCCGGGTAGAGATCTACGTAAAAATCTTTCTTTTTGTACTGCTGCTGCCGCACATAAGCCGCCAGCGAATCAGAGAATTTTTGAAGGTGACCATAAACAGTGGTCATGCCGTTGGGGTGCCGCAGGTAAATTACATTGCCGTAGCCGGTACCCTGCACGGCTACCCGGTATACGTATCCATCGGCGGCGGCATGCACCGTAAGCCCCTCGCGCTGCTGGGTTCTGATATCCAATCCTCCGTGAAAATGGTTGGTTCGCAAATCTCCCAGCACCCCCGCCAGGGTATTGGCCTGTCCGGGCAGGATGGGAAACATGAAATAATTTTTAGGATAGGATTCTTTTTGCGCTTTACTACTAAATGAAACACACACGAATAAAATCGCCCACACAAATCTGATCACAAATTCTTTTGTTTATCTGGTTAACTACTTGACTTTTTGACGAACACGAGGAGTGTCGGTACCTTACTTAACGTGCAGAGTCAGCATTTCTTTCCCCTCGATGGCGGCTACCAGCGTATCGCCAATTTTTACGGGTGCTACCCCCTTGGGCGTTCCGGTAAAGACAAGGTCCCCGGTTTTAAGTGTAAAAAACCGTGACACAAAGGAGATGAGGTAATCAATTTTGTAAAGCATCATAGAGGTATTGCCTTCTTGCCGGGATTGGCCGTTGACCGTCAGGCTGAACGAAAGGTTCTGAAGATCGGTAAATTGTGACTTGGAAACGAAGTCTGAGACGGGTGCTGAGCCATTGAAGGCCTTGGCCAGCTCCCAGGGCAACCCCTTGGCTTTGAGCTTCGATTGCAGATCACGGGCGGTGAAATCTATGCCGATGCCAATTTCATCGTAATATTTATGGGCAAATTCTTCCGCAATATTTTTTCCCATTTTATTGATTTTTACAACAATCTCGGCTTCGTGGTGTATATCCTCCGAAAAATCAGGGTGGTAAAAATCCTCGCCGGGCCGCAGTAGGGCGGTGTCGGGTTTCATAAAGATAACGGGGGCATCGGGGCGCTCGTTGTGAAGCTCTTCGATATGATCGGCATAATTGCGGCCTACGCAGATAATTTTCATCAGAATATGGTTTTATTTTCTTAGAGACAAGTGTTCCCGTTACGGGCTTGGTGACAAAACTACTTACAATCCATTTTAGTGGCATACTATTTTCGAATCCTGTTCTTAAACGCATGATGTTTTGTGCGGTGAGTGCAGAAAGAGTATGCCAACTTGCTTCCCATAATAGGAAGTGAATGATGGTATACATTGCTTCTGACATGGTTACTGGTA
>CATMVR010000732.1 GCA_950075905.1 uncultured Persicitalea sp.
CCCGCCGCACCGATGGTGCCCAGCAGCTTTTTACCCACGCCTATGATTTTGGATTTTCGAAAACCCGCGAGGAGACCCTCGATTTTTGGGGAAAAGAAAAAATACTGGCAGACGTGGTCTACCTCATTCGAAAGCACCGCCCGGATGTACTCATTACCCGCTTTCCTCCCGACGAGCGGGCGGGCCACGGCCACCACAATTCCTCGGCCTACCTGGCCCTGGAAGCTTTCAAAATCAGTGGTGACCCCACTAAGTTTCCAGAGCAACTCAAGTACGTAAAACCCTGGCAACCCAAACGCGTGGTGTGGAATAGCTATTCGCGGGGTTTTCAGAATAACGAGCCTTCCGACGAGGGTAGCTTCATCGCCTTAGATTTGAGCGGCTACAATCCACTTCTGGGTAAATCTTACGCCGAAATTGCCGCCGAAAGCCGGAGTATGCACAAGACTCAAGGCTTTGGGGTGGCCCCTAACCTTGGCTTACGCAAGGATTTTCTGCTGCACAAAGACGGCGATGCCGCCAAAACCGATTTGTTTGACGGCATTGATCTCAGCTGGGACCGCGTAGACAACGGCAAGCGCATAGAACCGCTCGTAGAGAAGCTTATCAAAGAGTTTGACCCCCAGCACCCTTCGGCCATTGTACCGGGCCTGGTGAGCTTGTACAAGCAGCTTGGTGCCATGGATCAGTCCAACTATTATGTACGGCAAAAGCAACAGGAAGTAAAAGAGCTGATCCAGGACTGCCTGGGGCTCTGGTTTGAGACCAATCCAGACGACTACTCCACCACTCCCGGCGGGCGCGCCAGGGTGCAGATCAAGGTAGTTAAGAGAACTCCTCTCCCCATAACCCTGCAATCCATCCAAACCACTGGCGCCCCGTTTGATACCACGTTGAATAAAGTCCTGACCACCTACGACGCGTTCACCGTTCCCCTGACGCTCAATATTCCGGCCAGTGTGCCCATTACCCAGCCCTACTGGCTGGTGAAGCCCATCAAAGACAAAACGTTTCAGTTTGAGGATCAGACCCTGGTAGGACTGCCGCAGGAAGAGTCCAACCTGCAAACTATATATACCTTTTTGATCGAAGGAACTCCTATTGCGTATACCTCCCCATGGAAATACAAATCAGTAGACCCCTCGGAGGGAGAAATATACCGCCCGTTTGAAGTGAGGCCGCCCGTTACGGTCAATCTGTCTGAGCAGGTTTTCGTTTTTGCCGATCAGCAGCCCCGCACGGTATCCTTACTACTGAAAGCCAATGCCCCCACCCTAAACGGTATCGTTCGGTTGGTGGCACCCGCCGGGTGGAAAGTAGAGCCCGCGCAGATTCCGTTCTCAACCCAGAACAAGTACCAGGAAAAGCTATTTACGGTAAAAGTAACGCCCCCCGCTGGCAACAGCGAAGGAATGCTGGGCGTAAAAGCTGAAACCAATCAGGGCAACTCTTCATACAGCCTGAGATCCGTAGAGTACCGGCATATCCCTACTCAGACGCTCTTCCCTACCGCCGAGACCCGGCTCGTGAAGCTTGACATCAAAGTAGCCGCGAAAAATATTGGCTACATTGCCGGGGCCGGCGATGAAGTACCGGCGGCTCTGCGTCAAATGGGCACACAGGTAACCATGCTGGACGAGAAGGAGCTGGGTAAGGACCTGAGTGTCTACGATGCCATAGTGGTGGGCGTGCGCGCTTATAACACCGAAGACCGGCTGGGCTTCTACCAGCAAAAGTTGATGGAGTACGTAAAAAAAGGCGGTACAATGGTAGTGCAGTACGTAACGGCCCGTAACGGCTTTTTGAATAACGGCCTGAAAGTAGAGGAAATGGGCCCCTACCCCTTTACAATAGGCCGCGACCGGATTACCGACGAAAATGCCGAGCTGAAATTTCTGAAACCCAACGACCCTATCCTGAACAAACCCAACAAAATAACCTCTAAGGATTTTGACGGCTGGATTCAGGAGAGAGGGTTGTATTTCGCCACGGACTTTGAAAAAAATTATACCCCCCTGCTGGCTGGGAATGACGCCGGAGAAGGAGAGCTGCGGGGAGGTCTGATCTACAGCCAGTACGGAAAAGGGATTTACATCTACACTGGACTTTCATTTTTCCGGGAATTGCCCGCCGGGGTACCCGGTGCCTACCGACTGTTTGCCAACCTGATTTCGGCTGGTAAAGTACAGTAAAATCGCGTACCGATTCACCCCAAACCTTCTCTATTTGTGTCAACATCACCAGACTGGAATATTTTTATCGATACCGGGGGTACTTTTACTGACTGCATCGCGATAGATCCCGATGGAAAGTCTCACCATGTAAAAGTACTCAGCAGCGGGAAACTCAGGGGGAAAATTGCTCGTAAAATTGATTCCTTTGTTTACTCGTTCGAAACTCCCTGGCAGTATAGTTCCTTACTGCTCGAAGGATACACCTTTTCCATTCCTTCAAGGGGCATCCGGTCGCAATTGCTGTCTGTGGACCATACGAACCGAATTCTAACACTGGAAGATAATATACCAGCTGTAACGAATACTGATTTTGAGCTTTCTACCGAGGAAGAGGCGCCGGTATTGGCCATTCGGCTTGCTACCCAAACCAGGATCGGGCAGGCTTTTCCGCCAATCCGGCTGCGTATTGGCACAACCAAAGGAACCAATGCCCTGCTGGAACAAACCGGAGCCAGCACCCTGCTGGTTTTAACGAAAGGATTTGGCGATCTGCTACGTATCGGTACTCAGCAGCGCCCCCACCTTTTTCAGCTCAATATTCCGGAGCATGCCCCGCTGTACTCGGGCCTGTTTGAGCTTGAAGAAAGGATTGATTCGGCCGGGAATGTGCTTACTCCCATCCACCCGGACGACGAGCAGTCGCTGTTGGATTATATCGGGAAATTGGACTACACCTCCGTG
>CATMVR010000733.1 GCA_950075905.1 uncultured Persicitalea sp.
CGAACAGCACGGTGGCAGCATCACGGTAGAGAGCCAGCCCAACGCCGGCACCACATTCACCATCCTGCTACCCGTCCTGCCCTGATTGCCGCCCTCGGGGCGAGTATCTCCTATTAAGGACTAGGTCCCGTTTTCGAAATCCCTCGCTTTTCCCCAAAATAGAAAGGGAAAGATGTTTTTTAAAAAAAGTCACGATCCACTACGTAGAAAAGGGTGCGAGTTTGTCTGTATATCAAATGTCCTTGAATAATTTGAGGAAAAAATAGGCAAATTCGCAGTAATATGACCCAACACCTCCCATCTGACGCCCCCGACGGACCCGCTCCCCTGGGATCCGGGCGGGCAACCCATGAGAGTACCGCTACCCCCATTCCGGACGACACGGAGCTGTTCATCCGGAAAACTTTCGAGTCCGACCCTCAGAAAGGCTGCGAGTTGCTATTCCGGATGTACTACCGCGCTATGTGCACGCACGCCGTGCGGTTGGTGTACTCCAAGGAGGTGGCCGAAGATATCGTCAGCGAAATTTTCTACAACTTCTGGAACCGCAAAGCCTACGAGTAGGTCACCAGCTCGTATCGGGCCTACCTGTTTCGCTCGGTCCGGAACCGGGCCTACTCCTACCTTTCGAATGACCTGCGTAAATCGGACTCCCTGCCGGACGCCCTGCAACGGGAAGCGCCGGACTTTGAAACTCCCGAACGCCTGATGCAGATTGATGAGTTGATCAAAACGGTCAACAGCCTCATCAGCGCCCTGCCCCCACAATGCCAGAAGGTATTTCTGCTCAACCGGTTCGAAGGCCGCAAGAGTAAAGAAATCGCCGTGGAGCTCAGTCTTTCCCCCCGCACGGTGGAAACACATATTTTAAAGGCACTGAACGCGCTGAAAAACGGGTTGAAAGACCAGTGGCTCTGCGTACTTGTGCCATTTTTTTTTGCTTGACACTACATTAGACGCCTGATCGGCCTTGTCTAAATCATAAAACATTCATTATGGAACCAACCGTCAATAAATCCCTGCTGTTCGATCACTTTGCCGGCAAGACGACGCCGATGCAGAGGCGACTCATCGAGGAGTGGCTGCGGCTTGATCGGAGCCGCGAGCAGTATTACCAGTGGCTGGTCGACTGGGAACACCGATCGCCCCAGTACCTGCCAGACGCCGAGGCCGCGCTTTTCGACTATATCCACTACATGCAGGAGCATCCCGTAGAACCTTCGTCAGACCCGATGGTCCCCGTAGAAAAGCCTGGCCGGGCAACTACTTCGGGGCGACGGAACTGGCTGCTGGCCGCCTCTCTTTTCCTGTCTGTAGGGCTGCTCGGATGGCTGGGCAAAAGCCAGCTCTTGTATAAAACCTACCAGACAGGCTACAACGAAACCCGGTCGTTACAATTGGAGGATGGCACGCAGGTGGCCATGAACGCCAATTCGAGCCTGCGCGTACCCCGCTTTGGCTTCGGAAGCACGACCAGGGAGGTTTTCCTGGCTGGCGAGGCCAACTTTGCCGTGACCCATACCATAGACAACCAGCGCTTCGTGGTCAGGGGGGAGAACGATCTGGAGATCGTGGTACTCGGCACCGAGTTTACGGTAAACTCCCGCCCCCGTGGCTCCAAGGTGGTACTGAATAAGGGAAAAGTAAAGCTACGCTTTCTGGAAGGTGAGGCCAAACGAGAGGTAACGATGCAGCCCGGCGACCTGGTGACCGTGGATCCCGGAGGAAAGGCCAGGGTACGTAAGACGGCCTCGCCGCAAAATCACGCCGCCTGGGCGGCGCATCGGTTCGTGTTTGAAGGTACTAACCTGCGTGAACTCAGCTACCTGTTCGAGGATAACTACGGATTGAAAATCAAAATAGAAGAAGAGGAGCTGCAGCAACTGACACTCTACGGCTCCTTTCAGGCGCAATCGGCGGAGGAGCTCCTGGAAGCCCTGACCGACGCCGCCAACTTGCGCTACACCCAGTCTAACGATACCATCACTATCACCTACAAAGAATAAAGAAAATTAAATACCCTAAACCCAAGCATTGCTTATGAAAAACAAATTACCATTTCTTTTCCTCCTGGGAATCATCCTGGGAAGTACCCCACCCCTGTATGCCCAGACTTTTGCCCGGGCCGAACAGCCCGCGGCTATGCATATCCAAGCCGACCAAAGTAAGACCCGCAAGCTCCGGGAGGTGTTGAATGAGCTGAAAAGCCAGCATAAAGTGGATATTCTCTTCTTTGGCAGCGACATCGAAAACTACGAGGTACCCGCGGTGAGCTATAATCCTGCCAAACCGCTGGAAGAAAATCTGAATCTAATCCTGAGTCCCTTGCGGTTAAAGTTTAAGAAAACCAGTAGGGGAGGCTACGTCATCACGGAAAAAAAGTCCCAATCTCCCCTGGTAAAGGTGGAGAAAGTAGGTAGGCTGGGCATAGTACCGGGCCCGGTAAATCATACCGGATTGACGGGTACTCCGGCAAGTCCCCAGTTGCCCGCCATCACAGTGGTAGATGTGACGATTTCGGGAAAGGTGACTTCCGGAGATAACAACGAGCCCCTGCCGGGAGTAAGCGTGCTCATAAAAGGTTTGACCCGCGGAACGACTACCGACGCCGAGGGGGCCTTCAGCCTGCCTGTACCCGGTCCTAATTCGGTGCTGGTGTTCAGTTTTGTCGGGTATGTTTCCAAAGAAGTTCCGGTAGGCAACCGTACAAACCTCAATGTAGTCCTGAATGAGGATCTCAAAAGTCTGGAGGAAGTAGTGGTAGTGGGCTACAATACCACGGCCCGGAAAAACATCCTGGGCTCGGTGGGATCGGTGAAAGCGGATCAGATCGAGCAGACCACTCCTGTCAATGCCTTCGATGCGGTGCAGGGCCGCCTGGCCGGGGTGCAGATATCCTCCAACGGAGGG
>CATMVR010000734.1 GCA_950075905.1 uncultured Persicitalea sp.
CTTTTATCGTCAACCCCACTTCCCTGCTTGTTTTCACGGTGGTCATGTCGTTCCTGATGGTATCTGAGCTACCTCTTTTCGCCCTGAAATTCAAAGCGTTCGGCTGGAAGGGCAACGAGATACGGTACTCCTTTCTGCTGGTGTCGCTGGTGTTGCTGGTGCTGTTGGGTTTCCTCGCCGTTCCGCTGGTGATTGGGCTTTACGTGCTGCTGAGTGCGGGGCTGGCGGTAATGAAAAAAAGCGCCTGAATTGGTAAGCCGTATATTTTGTTGCATTTTTGCACCGAAATATAACTCATATCACCTGTACTGCAACCTACCATGCAATTTGTCGCTGACATCAACATTATGCCCATCAAGGAGATTCTCGATCCGCAGGGCAAGGCCGTAAAACTGGGACTTCATAACCTGGGTATTGACCAGGTAGACGACGTCCGGATTGGCAAGCACATTACCATCCGGCTGGATGCAGCCGACAACGCGGAGGCCGAGGCTAAGGTAAAAACGGCCTGCGAAAAGCTATTGGCCAATCTGATCATGGAAGAGTATACCTTTGACGTACAGCCAGCCTGAGCCCCCCCTTTGCACCCCCGATTGTCTTTATCTGATTTTTTGATTGAACCCTTTTCCCATGCCCCACGCGCGCATCACCGGTGTTGGCTACTACGTACCCGAGCAGGTAGTCACAAACAATGACCTGACCCAATGGATGGAAACCTCCGACGAGTGGATTCAGGAGCGAACCGGTATTCAGGAACGGCGCTACTTTACCTACGGCGAGGAAACTAACGCCAGTATGGCTACTGCCGCCGCCCGGCAGGCGCTGGACCGGGCCGCACTTACCCCCAACGATGTGGACGTGATCGTTTACGCCACCATTACCCCCGACTACTTTTTTCCGGGTTCGGCTTTTCTGATGCAGCGCGAGCTCAAAATGGACGGGAAGCCCGTCATCGACGTGCGTGAGCAATGTTCAGGCTTTGTGTATGCCCTCTCCATTGCCGATCAGTTCATCAAATCGGGTATGTACAAAACCGCCCTTGTGGTGGGTTCCGAGATTCAGTCTACCTGGATCAACAAGAGCACCGCTGGCCGCAACGTGGCCGTCATTTTTGGTGATGGCGCCGGCGCCGTCGTAGTGCAGGCCACCGACGATCCTGAGCGGGGCATTCTTTCTACCCACCTGCACGCCGATGGGCGCTACGCCGAAGACCTGTACGTACGCGACCCTGGCAGCAGCCGTCCCGACCGCGCAGCTACCCGGGAGTTGCTCGACGAAGGTGGATTTGATGTAGTCATGAACGGCAACGCAGTGTTCAAGCACGCCGTGGTTCGGTTCGAAGAAGTAATTCGGGAAGCCCTTGATACAAATGGCTATACGGCCGGAGACATCTCGCTGCTCATTCCTCACCAGGCCAACATCCGCATCAGCGAGTACGTAAGGCAGCAGTTGGGCCTTGCGCCCGATAAGGTAGTGAACAACATTCAGCGGTTTGGCAACACCACTGCCGCTTCCATACCCATCGCTCTGGCCGAGGCCTGGGAGCAGGGCCGGATTCAACCCGGCGACTTGCTGTGTATGGCTGCTTTTGGCAGTGGTTTTACCTGGGCCTCCGCCCTGCTGCGTTGGTAGACGTCCGTTCGTTTTAGTACTGCCCCACGGCGAGCATCACCAGGGTACACGCCCCTATGGGTTGTATGTTATGGCTGGCCAGAATCCTCTCAAACTCCGGGTTTTCGGTGCCAGGGTTAAAGATTACCCGATCCGGTTTCAGTGATACTACATAGTCGTAGTAGTCGGGCTGATGCCTCGGCCCGACATATAGGGTTACCGTGTCTACGTTCTGATAGTCTTTTTTCTCGGTGTCGATGGCGACTCCTGCCACCGTTCCGGCCCGCAGGCCAATCTGCACAATCTCGTGCCCCTGCTGCACCAGGCGGTGCGCCGCCGTATAGGCGTATCTGGCAGAATTGGTGGTAGCTCCGATAATCAGTGTTTTTTTCATGTATTGATTCATTATACAAACTTCCTCTACTAACCCAAATCGTGCGCTCAGCGTTCTCTTTTCCTGTATCCTCCCCGCTCCTGTTCCTCTTCTGGCCCAGGGCCTTACTGCTGCCAAAAACTCAAAACAAGTGTACCCAAAGGCATCTCCGAGCAGTTTTTCAAAAAAAATTTAACATTTCGGGGTCATTTCTGGTTTTAAGAATATACTCCGCATTTTGTTTATTTTTTCTTAAACTATATATTGCATTAATTAGCTATCAATAGCTTTTTATAAGAAATTTAAGGACTTAACTTTAAACAAAGGACTTAATATCTAAGTTGTACTGCGTTGTACTGCCATATTTTGTTTAAGCTTTTATTAAAAAAGCTAAACTGTAAACCTAGATTCTAAATCATGAAAGAGCCAAAAAAAAACAGTAGCTACTGGAACGAGGAGTGGGTAAGGATTGCCTTTGAGGAGGTGGAGAATACCCCTCACTATGAAGTTTCCAACTATGGCCGCCTGAAAAGTTTTCAAACTGATCCCAAAGAAGGAAGCCTGATCAACGGATCGGTCATTCAGGGATACCGATCGCTGAACATCCGGGTGGCGGGGGGCAAGACCATAAACCGCTACGTACACAAGTTAGTGGCCGAGTATTTTACGGTCCGCGACAGCGAGGATCACCGCTACGTCATTCACCTGGACTACGACAAGCAGAACAATTATCACAAGAATCTGAAATGGGTAACCAAAGCCCAGATGACTGAGCACAACCGCGAGAATCCCGCACTACTGAACCGCGTGATGCCGCGCCGTACGCGCAACTACAAGTTGACGGAATCCAAGGTAAAGATGATTAAGAAACTGCTCAAAAACGAGAACAACCGACTGAAAATGATTGCCAAGCAATTTGGGA
>CATMVR010000735.1 GCA_950075905.1 uncultured Persicitalea sp.
TTTTCTTTCCGGTAGCCCCGAGCTTGATAGCAAGGCCGGCATCCATGTAGGCCGCCTGTCGGGGATCGTCAACCACCACGTGCCGGGGTACCTGCGCACCAATCAGCTACCCAGCTACGAGACCAACTGCATAGAAGACTGGGAAACCAAACTTGAAAAAATCATCGACGAAACCATCCGGCAGCCCATGTCGCTCATTTCGGGTATTCCGCCCTGGGTGCAGATGTACTTCGACCGCATCCGGGCGCGCACGGGCCGGGATATCAAGGATGTCTTCCCGGATTTCTCGTTGTTTGTATACGGTGGCGTCAACTTTGAGCCCTACCGCGCCCGGCTGTTCGATGCCATCGGCAAGCAGATCGATTCTATCGAAACCTACCCGGCTTCCGAAGGCTTCCTGGCTTACCAGGATACCCAAAGGGAGGAAGGACTCTTGCTGCTACTCAATTCGGGCATTTTCTTTGAATTTATTCCCGTAGAAAACTACTTCGACGAAAAACCCAAGCGGCTGTCCATCGCGGAGGTGGAATTAGGGAGGAATTACGCTGTCATCATAAACAGCAACGCCGGCTTGTGGGGCTACTCTATCGGCGATACCGTAAAATTTGTCTCGCTGAACCCCTACCGGATACTGGTTACGGGGCGCATCAAGCACTTTATCTCGGCCTTTGGCGAGCATGTCATTGGGGAGGAGGTAGAGAAAGCCCTGCAGCACACCATGCTGCGGCACCCGGAGGTAGAGGTGACCGAGTGCACCGTAGCGCCCATGGTGACCCCGCCCGAGGGGGGCCTGCCCTACCACGAGTGGCTCATTGAGTTTGCCACCCCCCCCGCCGACCCCGGCGCTTTTGCGCTCGATCTGGATAAGCGGCTTACTGAACTCAACGTTTACTACGACGATCTGATTACCGGGGCGATTCTGCGGCCACTAGTCATTACATCGTTGCCCAAAAATGCGTTTATAAACTATATGCGCTCCCAGGGAAAGCTCGGTGGGCAAAACAAAGTACCGCGCCTATCGAACGACCGGACCATTGCGGACGCGTTGAAAGCAATTGGCGAATGAGTGAATGGAATTCTATACAGTCAATAGCCCATCTTTCGTTTCAGGGGCTATTCTCTAAGAGATACTCCAAAATTTAAATATCAATCACTAAAAAAAAGCTAACGGCTAACAGCTAATGGCTGACAGCTATTTTTATTATACATGAATAAAAAACGAATTGCCCTGCTGGGATCTACCGGTTCTATCGGCACGCAGGCGCTGGATGTGGTGAAGGCAAATCCCGGAGCATTTTCGGTGGAGGTACTTACCGCCCAGCACAACGCCGATCTGCTGATTGAGCAGGCGGCCGAATTCCGGCCCCGCGAAGTGGTGATCGGCAATGAGGCCCTGTACGAGAAGGTAGCCTCGGCTCTGGCGCCTCTGCGCATCAAAGTGTACGCGGGCCAGGAAGCGCTGGCGTCGGTGGTAGAGTCTGATACCGTCGACGTAGTACTGACGGCGCTGGTGGGCTATTCGGGCCTGTTGCCTACCATCCGGGCCATCAGGGCAGGTAAGACCATTGCCCTGGCCAACAAAGAGACGCTCGTGGTAGCGGGGGAGCTGATTACGCGGCTGGCCCGGGAGCACCGGGTGGAGATTCTGCCCGTTGATTCGGAGCATTCGGCCATTTTTCAATGCCTGACCGGCGAAGAGGAAAATCCCATTGAGAAAATTATCCTGACGGCCTCGGGTGGGCCGTTCCGGGGCAAAGACCGGGCGTTTTTGGCGGGAGTGACCAAGGCGCAGGCGCTCAAGCACCCCAACTGGAGCATGGGGGCCAAGATCACCATCGACTCGGCCACGCTCATGAACAAAGGTCTGGAGGTGATCGAAGCCAAATGGCTCTTTGACCTGACCCCGGAGCAGATTGACGTCATTGTGCATCCACAGAGCATCATTCATTCCATGGTGCAGTTTGAGGACGGGAGCATGAAGGCTCAGATGGGCCTGCCTGACATGCGGTTGCCCATTCAGTACGCGCTGGCCTACCCCCAACGCATTAAGACCGACTTCCCACGGTTTGACTTTACTCAGTACCCTTCTCTTACGTTTGAAAAACCCGATACCGATACCTTCCGGAATCTGAGTTTGGCCTACCGGGCACTGGCCAAAGGAGGAAATCTGGCGTGTGTCATCAACGCCGCCAACGAAGTAGCCGTAGCGGCCTTTCTGAACGACGAAATCGGGTTTCTTGAAATCTCCGATATCATTGAAAGCTGCGCCGAAACCGTCACTTTCGTGTTGAGCCCTGGCTACGATGATTACGTAGAGAGCGACCGGGAAGCCCGGCGGGTAGCTACCCGGCTTATTCTTGAAAAGGTATGAGTAATGCCTTGCTGATTAAGTATTTTTCGGTTGCGCTGGCGGCGGCGCTCAAATTTTTTGCGGGCCCCCTTACGGGCCTGGCTTTGGGCCTGACCTGGTACGAAACAGCCCTCTGCTCGGCGGGGGGCATGATGGTTAGCGTAGTGCTCACCACCTATATAGGAAAAGGAATTCAGGCCCTCATCGGGCGCTGGCGCAAAGCCCCGCCGAAGCGTTTCAGTAAGTCGAGCCGCCTGGCGGTACGGATCTGGAAGCGGTTTGGCATCATTGGCATTGCCCTGCTTACGCCTTTGCTGTTTACGCCCATCGGCGGTACGATACTGGCGGTGGCTCTGCGGGTGCAGCGGCAGGCTATCTTCTTCTGGATGCTTATGAGCGGGCTATCAGTGGGGCTGGTGATTTCCTACCTGGTATACCGCCTGTCTTTTGTGCAGGAGTGGTTTATGAAGTAAGTATAAAAAACATGAGTCATCCCGAACTTTGTGCGAAGTAAACCCAAAGGGCGAGGGAAATAGCGGCTCTCAACCTGTAAAT
>CATMVR010000736.1 GCA_950075905.1 uncultured Persicitalea sp.
CAATAAAGGCAAATGGAACGAACAACAGCTGCTTTCGGAGCAATGGATCAAACAGGCTACTACGCCCACAACGGCGCAGCCTACCTACGGATACATGAATTTTTTCCTGAATCCGAACCACCAGTTTTTGCCCAGCGCTCCCACTACGGCCTTCGTGCATATTGGCAACGGTACCAATATGGTGTACGTAGACCCCGAAAATGACCTGGTGATGGTAGTACGCTGGCTGGACAATAAAGCCATGGATGGCGTAGTGAAAAGATTGATCGATAGTCTATGATCAAACTATCCCGTACATTTGAGCAAGCTGGCCCGATTTTTTAAATCGACTACGCAGGCCTGGTACAGTCAATTAAACTATACGCAAGTAAACTATACGCAAGTCGAACTTAATTCTTCTTTACACATGAAAAGTCATAGAATACTTTACTACCTCTTTTTGGCCGTTGGCCTTTCTTCCCTGTGGGGATGCTCACGTAACCCGGTGACGGGAAAAAATGAGCTGATCCTGATGTCCAAAGAGCAGGAAATTGCCATTGGCAAGGAGTCGCATCCTTCCATTGTAGCCACCATGGGCCTCTATGCCGACAAAAATCTGCAATCGTTCATTAGCGAGAAAGGAAAAGCCATGGCGGCTATCTCGCACCGGCCCGACTTGCCCTACCAGTTTTTCGTTGTAGACTCGCCGGTGGTAAACGCCTTTGCCGTACCAGGGGGCTATGTGTACTTCACACGGGGTATCATGGCGCACTTCAACAACGAGGCCGAGTTTGCCGGGGTACTGGGCCACAAAATCGGGCACATCACAGCCCGCCACTCGGCGCGCCAGCAAACCAGCCAACTCCTCGGGCAAGTGGGGCTCATCGCCGGAGCCATTGCCGTACCGGAGCTGGCCCAGACCCTGCAGCAGGGCATTGGCCTCTTTCTGTTGAGCTACAGCCGCGCCCATGAGACAGAATCAGACGAGATTGGCGTGGGCTATTCGAGCAAGATTGGGTACGACGCCAAAGAAATGGCGGATTTTTTTGCAACCCTGAAAAGAATCACTGATAAGAGCGGCCATATTATCCCTACCTTTCAGTCTACCCACCCGGATCCGGGCAACCGGCAAAAGAAAGTGAATCAGCTAGCCATAGAGTATCAGCAAAAAAATCCTGGCAACTACGAGGTAGACCGCGACCAGTACCTGCGTCGCATCGACGGTATCATCTACGGCGAAGACCCCAAGCAGGGCTTTGTGGAAAACAATATGTTTTACCACCCTATTCTGAAATTTCAGTTTCCGGTACCCAATGGCTGGCAGAATGAGAACTCCCCCATTCAGTTTCAGATGGCCCCCAAGGATGGCAAGGCGGTCATGATGTTCCGGCTAGCCGCCGGGAATACCCTGGAAGAGGCTGCCCAAACCACCATACAGGCCATGTCGCTGCAAGCTACCGAAAGTCAGAAAACCACCATCAACGGCAATCCGGCCATCGTGGTGCTTTCGCAGCAGGCCCAGCAGCAAGGACAGCAGCAGCAGCAGTCCAATCAGGAGCCTATCCAGGCGGTTTCGTGGTTTATTCAGTACGGGGGTAATATCTACGCCATTCACGGTCTGAGTTATCGGAGTGCTTTCAACAACTATACCGGCACATTCCGGGCGGTGGCCGAAGGTTTCCGGGCTCTAACGGATCGCGAAAAACTTAACCGTCAACCCGAGCGGATCCGCATCAAGTCCGTGCAGCAGAACGGCACCCTTCAGAACGCCCTGCAGAGCTACGGGGTACCTTCCAACAAAATGAACGAACTGGCCATTCTGAATGGCATGGAACTCAAAGACCCGGTTACGCGGGGTATGCTGATTAAGGTATTGGGGCAGTGAGGTTGGTAGCTGGTAGGTTATCTGTTTTTTTGACTTTAGGCTATTTCCAATAAATGTGAAGTTTTGCCAATTTTACCTCACCCTAAATCCCTCTCCTCGAAGGAGAGGGACTTCTTTCTGAGTGAAATTTATCTATAATTCACGTTACTTTGCTACCTGCCCTATTAGCTGGTTTTTTGTCTTGCCGCTGTCGAGGAAACGGGCGAAGCTGGCCGGGTCGAGGTCGTAGTTTTTGGGGGCAGTGAGCATGTTGCCCTGCGCGTCCACCAGTACGTAGTGCGGCTGCGCGTTGTTGTTGTATTTCGTGATCTGCAAATCGGCATTCTGGGCACCGATGGTTTTCTTCACCCGATTGTCGTAGCTGGACGTATACCATTCGCTCTCGGGCAGCTCCGTTTTGTCGTCGACATAGAGGGCTACTACCACGTAGTCGTCGCGGAGGCGCTGTAGCACGGCGGGGTCAGACCATACGCGGGCTTACATTTCGCGGCAATTCACGCAGCCATGACCCGTAAAGTCAATAAAAACAGGCTTGTTTACTTTCTGGGCGTAGTTTAGCGCCTGTTCGTAGTCAAAAAAGCCCTGCAAACCGTGGGGCAGCTCGAAGAGATCGCTGTATTTGGGTACCACGCCCAGCTGGGATGCTTCGGATACGGGTATTCCCTTCCGCTGACTGAGATCAAAATCGCTGGTAGATTGCGGCGGCAGGTAGCCGGCGAGAGCTTTCAGCGGCGCTCCCCACATACCGGGGATCATGTACACCACGAAAACGAAGGTGACGATAGCCAGCAGAATGCGCGGTACCCCCACCTGCTCCACGGGCGAGTCGTGCGAGGTACGGATCTTGCCCAGCAGGTAGAAACCCAGCATGGAAAAAATCACAATCCAGAACGCCAGGAATACCTCCCGGTCCAGGAGGTTCCAGTGGTAGACCTGATCGGCGATGCTCAGGAATTTGAGCGCCAGGGCCAGTTCCAGAAAGCCCAGCACCACCTTCACGGTATTGAGCCAGCCACCCGACTTCGGCAAGCTTTTGAGCC
>CATMVR010000737.1 GCA_950075905.1 uncultured Persicitalea sp.
GCCCTGCATCGTATAGCGCAGAATCCACTGTGAGCCGTAGCCGTCGGCCACGTAAATGGTACCATCCGGACCAATAGCCGTTTCGGTGGGCTTAAAGTTCATTTCCGGCTTATAAGCACCTACTTTGGAGGGGTGCTCGATGGTAAGCAGCACCTTGCCCTGCATGTCGGTTTTAGTCACTTTACCCGTATTAGGGTCACAAATAAAGAGAAACTCTTCGCCATTGGCATTCCAAAGGGTGAGCCCATGCCCGCCGGGGTACTCGTGACCCCAGCTGTCGAGCAACTTGCCGGAGCGGTCGTATACCAAAATGTTATTTTTCACCTCATCACCAACCATAATGAGCCGTCCCTTACTGTCCTGTACCATTTCGTGACAGTTATTGATCGGAAATTTCGAGCTATCGAGATTCCCCCAGGCATGGTTCACGCGGTAGCGATGCGAACCATGGCCGATGATTTCACCGTCTGCTTTGGGTTGAGCGTTCAGAATGTAGAATGGCTTAAAGGTCATTGCGGTAGTTGTGAGGGCCGTGGCTTTGAGAAAACTACGGCGGGAAGGCTGCTGGCTCATAGGAATATTGTTTTTTTTGGAAATATAAAGTCTTTCAAAAGCAGATTATACTACCAAGGTTTGCCCGTAGCACCAAACATTCTTCCCTGAGCTGGTTTTGGGGAGGTACCCTTGTCTATTTCTTTACAAGAACATCGAATCTGGGGTAGTCCATATTGGCCCGGATAGCCTCTTTGGCTTCGTTACCCGCCAATTTTTCGCACAAGTAAAGACCTAGATCCAGCGAAGAAGCTACCGCACCGCCTGTGATCACATCCTGATCGTCCACGATTCGGGCCTTTTGCACGGCGGGACAGTACTTTTTGAGTGTCTCATACTCTTTAAAATTGGTCGTAGCTTTCCGTTCGTTAAGAAACCCGGCGGCGCCCATTAACAGGCTGCCCGTACATACCGATACCTTCGTAGTCACATGCTGAGCTGTTTTTAGCCAATTTACAAAGTCTTTGTCGGTTTGAAGGGTGCGGGTACCCAGTCCACCAGGCACAAACACCAGATCATAGCTATCCAACGATTGCCTTACCCGGGTCGGTGTAAAGTCGAGACCGAAGCTGTCCTGTACCCTTTCGGTGAAGGAGCACAGATCCCAGCTAAGGTTCGGAATGTAGCCTTGGGATTTGAGCCGGGTAATTGGATCATAAAAGCCGATAAAATCGAGAGCCGTGATTCCATTGAAAATAACGAAGGCTACCCTGAGCCGGTCAATTGGGGCGGGCAGCAACATGCTATCGGTTCCCGAACGGAATGGTTGGGAAATATTACCCGAGGGCAGACCCATCAGGAGTAGACTCATCTTTTTCAAAAAACCTCGTCGTGGATTCATATAAAGGTAGGGATTTACTGATAAGGGACTTTTCATTGATAGACGAAGATACGAAGAATAGCCGGTAAACGAAGCGGGGACGTTTTCAGTGGGGAGAATCGCCCCGCAACGGGCCGGGAATGTATTTTTTACCTACATTTGGGCAACGATTGCCTTACAAACTCAAACGGAATTTTTCTCATGGCTATAAAAAAACCTATCGTAACACTCACGGTAAATCCGGCGGTAGACAAAAGCACTACCGTAGACCGGCTGGTACCCGACGATAAGCTGCGGTGCGAAAAACCACAGTTTGAAGCCGGCGGCGGCGGTATCAACGTAGCAAAAGCGATTCACCGGCTGGGTGGGGAGCCCATTGCGGTGTTTACAGCTGGCGGCCCCACCGGTCAGCGGTTGCAATCGCTCGTAAAAGCCGAAAAGGTTTCTATCCGTATTGTTGAAACCAAAGAATGGACGCGCGAAAACCTCAATATTGTCGAAACCACCACCGGCCTGCAGTACCGGTTTAGCATGCCGGGTACCCAGCTGATGCCCACCGAGATCGAGGCAATTATGGATACCTTGCAGGAGATCGAACCTACTCCTTCCTTCATTATAGCTAGCGGAAGCCTGCCGCCGGGGGTACCCGCCGACTTTTACTGCCAGATTGCCACCCTGGCTAAGAAACAGGGAGCCAAGTTCATAGCCGATACCTCGGGCGAGTCGCTGCGGCTTGCCTGCCAGGCGGGGGTGTACCTGCTCAAACCCAACGTATCCGAGCTGGCCCAGCTTATCGGTGCCGACAAACTGGAAATGGACGAGCTGGATGAAGCCGCCCGCGCGCTGATTATCCGTAATAACTGCGAAATAGTGGTGATTTCGATGGGCCCGATGGGCGCTATGCTCGTTACCTCCGACTACGTGGAGCACATTCCTGCACCGCCTGTGACTAAGAAGAGCACTGTGGGGGCCGGTGACAGCATGGTAGCGGGGATGGTATATACCCTTTCGCAGGGCAAATCAATCCGTGAAGCTGTGCGGATGGGCATTGCCTGTGGATCGGCGGCAGTGATGAATCCGGGCAGTGAGCTATTTAAGGTAAATGACGTAAACCGCCTGCTCGACTGGGTCAACCGCTACGAAGTACGCTACGCCTCGGCCATCCGCTAGACGCCGCAAAACCAAAACCTCAGGAAACCGAATATTCCATAACCCGCTCCTCCCGGGGGGCGGGTTTTTTCCGGATATCCAGCCACACAAAGGCCAGCGTAGCGGCCGTAGCCAGCACAAAGTCCCCTCCCAGAACGTACACGAGCCAGTTACCGGCCCCGCTTACGCCAAACCAGCTCCCCATGTACACCAGTATTCCAAGCCCCAGCCCGTTTTTGGCGGTTTCCCACAGCCAGGCGTTGGGGTTTCGATCCATGAGCTCGGTGTAGGCATAGATTCCTAAAACGATAAAACCGCCGCACAAAATAGCATTAGGCAGGCCTATCTGTACCAGGTTGCTGAAGATCGGAAGAGCGT
>CATMVR010000738.1 GCA_950075905.1 uncultured Persicitalea sp.
ATGGTATCGTTGAGGCCCCATACCAGCAGCGTCGGTACCTGAATCCGGTGCAGTTCTTTGGCCAGATTGTGCCGCTGCGCCGATTTGGCAATACCCACGATACTCATGCACTTGGGGATACTGGAGGTGGTTTCGAATACCTCGTCGATCAGTTCTTTGGTAGCTACTTTGGGGTCGTAGAAGGTATAGGCTACCCGCTCGGCGATGTAGTCGTAGCTCCCCCGCTTGGGGAACGACCCGCCCATGGAGTTTTCAAAAAGCCCCGAACTGCCCGTTAGAATAAGCCGTTGCACATTACCGGGATTTTTGAGGGTATACAGCAGGCCGATGTGTCCTCCCAGCGAATTGCCCAGCAGGGTTAGGTTTTTGAGCCCTTTAAAGGCCAGAAAATTTTCCAGAAATTCGAGCAGAGCTTCCAGTCCGGCCTTGCGGGGAGGGAGTTCATAGATGGGTAAAACCGGGATGAGCACGCGGTAGCGGTCTGAAAAGCCGTCAATGACGCCATCCCAGTTGCTGAGCGCCCCGAAGAGGCCGTGCAGCAGGAGCATATTTTCGCCCTGTCCTTCGTCGATGTACCGAAAACCCCCTTCCTGATGTACCTGGTATTTCATTTTTGTTTATGGTTTAGAAAAGCCCCGGATAGCCCGGAATACTGCCCGTTTTGATGCCTGTGCCTGAAAAAGTATTCGTAGTTGTAAACAACCGGAATGCTTGGTTGTATAAAAATATATCTATTTTTCGAGAATAGTACCCTCGGTTGCCCGCAAAGCTAGTTCTTTTTTTAGGAAAGAATGGACAGAATCTGTAATTTTTTTATGAAAGCAATCTTGTAAATATTATATTATACTTAATCTTTGGCCCTTATTAACATGGAAACGTCCTATCCGACAGTGATCATAGGCGGTGGGGTGGCCGGTCTGACCTGCGCCCGATATTTACACAATGCCGGTAAAGAGTTTGTGCTCCTGGATGCTTCAGACGCCCCCGGCGGCCGGGTGCGCACCGATACCGTAGACGGATTCCGGCTCGACCGGGGCTTTCAGATTCTGCTGACCGCCTACCCCGAAGCCCAGCGCCTGCTCGACTATACTGCCCTGGATTTGCGCGCGTTTCGGTCGGGTGCGATGATCCGGCAGGAGGGGAAGTTTGTGGAAATGACCGACCCGTTCAAGGAGCCCCTGACGATCTTTAAGACCCTGACCGCCCCCGTAGGATCTCTGACTGATAAGCTACGTCTGCTGGAACTAATGCAGGAGGTGAATACCGTGGCCGATACCCGCGATTTTTTTCGGGACGAGGATACTTCTACCATGCAGTACCTGCAGGACTACGGGTGGAGCCCGCAAATGATTGCTACTTTTTTCAAGCCCTTCTTTGGCGGGGTATTTCTGGAAAACGAGCTGACCACGTCCAGTAATTTTTTTCGGTTTGTGTTCAAGCAGTTTTACAACGGGCAGGCGGTACTGCCCACCGGGGGCATGCAGGCCATTCCGGAGCAGCTGGCCGTGGGGCTGCCGGGCGGTTCAGTGCGGCTCAATACGCCGGTAGCCGCACTGGATGGAAACGTGGTACACCTGGCCAAGGGCGAGCGTATCCGGGCCGACAAGATAGTGGTAGCCACAGATGCCGAAGCGGCCTACCGCCTGCTGGGAAACTCCCGGAAGCAGGAGTACAACGTCACCACCTGCACCTACTTCGCGGCCGAGCGCTCGCCGCTTCCCAAAAAAATGCTGGTCCTGAACCCCAACCGGCTTTCGGTGGTGCATCATCTGTGCATTCCGAGCGACATCTCGCCCCTGTACGCCCCCGAAGGCAAAAGCCTGATTTCGGTAAGCACGCAGGGAATTGAGCTGGCCGATGAGCAAAAACTGGCCGGGGATATCCGGCTGGAACTCGGAGAATGGTTTGGCGAGGAAGTGCAGCGCTGGCGGCACCTGCGCACCTACCACCTGCCGCATGCTCTGCCCCGGTACGAAGCCGGTACTCCCCACGAGGCACTGCGCCTTTCGGATACCCTGTACCGCTGCGGCGACTACACAGCTTACCCTTCTCTGAATGCCGCCATGCAGACGGGCCGGCAGGTGGCCGAAATGCTCATGGAATAAGACGCGGGCAGGCCTAGCCGGAAAAGTAATCCTTGATGAAGGGCCACCGTCGACGGGCAATGACCACTACCGTGCCGTTGGTGAGCTGGGCGGTACGTTCTGTCTCGTTCAGCGATTCCAGAAAGCTGAGGTTGATCATGCAGCTTTTGTGCAGTCTCAGGAAGCTTTTTGGAAAGGCATTTTCGTAAAAGCCCAGGGTACGGCTGGACGTAAATTGAGTGCCATCCGTGAGCGAGAAAATCGTGTAGTTACGCTTTCCGTCCAGGCGAATGACATCCTGGGCGGGAAAGGGCAGATGGTGATTGTATTGGAGATGAGGAAGAGGCAGGGATATGGTCATACGGTGGGAGGTAGCTCGCACCCGTTTGGTCGGGTTGCTTAATGCAAAGTAGTTGCATTCTCTTTACATTCTCAATACCCTGTTTCCGGTATTTTATGACCGAAAACTAAAAAAGAGCGCCACTTTTTGAAGAATGGCGCTCGTAATGGCACACAGGTGCCCTATTCCTTTATAAATATCAGGATACCGCGCTGAATTTTTGATTTTCCTGCGCCAGCTTCCGCAGCCCCTCCGTGGGCCGGAAGCGCGCACCGTAGGCCTCGGCCAGCCGGTCGCACTCGGCTACGAAGGCGTCAGTACCTACATAGTCTACGAAGGAAAGTACACCACCCGTGTAGGCCGGGAAGCCCCAGCCCAGAATGGAGCCCAGGTCGGCGTCGAGGCGGACCAGGTCGGTGGTGATCAACGTGCTGACCGTCGACGGCCGCGACTACGTGCTGGAGTATCCGA
>CATMVR010000739.1 GCA_950075905.1 uncultured Persicitalea sp.
TCCAGGATCAGAAAGGCGGCATGGAAAAACAGATGAATACGCTTTCGAACATGGGGCTCATCAGCCGTTTTGTGGGCATGCTTACCGATTCCCGTAGCTTCCTGTCGTACCCGCGGCACGAATACTTCCGCCGCATTCTCTGCAATCTTATTGGTACAGATGTAGAAAATGGCGAACTACCCGCCGACATGCCCTGGCTGGGCAAACTGGTGCAGGACATTTCGTACAATAATGCCCGTGGCTACTTTGGTTTCTGAAATAGTTTGAATTCTTTTTCGGAAAAAAGACAAGCAAGCCCTTTTTATCAGGTATGAACCTTTGGGAGATTTGAAAACCCTCCGAAGGTTCATACCTTTGTTTTATCCCATACAACCACAAAGTACCCTTTACGAATGGCTCAGATCGTTACCCTCGGCGAAGTGCTCATGCGTCTCAGCACGCCCGGCTTCTCCCGTTTTGAACAGGCCCGCTCCATGAATGTCACCTACGCCGGTGGCGAAGCAAACGTAGCGTCGGCACTATCTTACTGGGGGCACCATACCGCCCACGTGACCCGCTTTCCTGACTCCCCCATTGGCCGGGCTGCGGCGCAGTATATGCACTTTCATGGCGTTGATATTTCTCATATCCTGTACGGTGGGCCACGGATGGCCGTATACTTTCTGGAAACCGGCGCCGCCCTGCGGGGTAGTCAGATCGTCTACGACCGCGCCGGCTCCTCCTTTGCTACCTCCAACCCGGCCGAGTACAACTGGGACGAAATCCTGAAAGACGCTACCTGGTTTCACTGGGCGGGCATTACCCCGGCCCTTTCGCAGGAGGCCGCCGATGTGTGCCTGCAGGGCATTCAGGCGGCCCGTAGAAAGGGCATTACGGTGTCCGGTGATATTTTTTATAGATCTAACCTCTGGAAATACGGCAAAGGTCCCGCCGATATCCTGCCCGCTTTGACCGCCGGAACCGACATCGTCATAGCCAATCAGGAGAATATCCGGGATATATATGGTATCGAAAGCACTGGTTTTCAGGATGCCTGCCAAAAACTTCAGGCGGCTTTTCCCCAGGTAAGCCGGGTGGTGGATACTAAGCGTACCTCCCTCAGCGCCAGTCATAACCTGCTGCGGGCCTACCTCTGGAACGGAAGTGCTATGCTGGAAACCGAAGACATCGAAATCAACCCCATCGTAGACCGCGTCGGCGGCGGCGATGCCTTCATTGCGGGCCTGATTCATGGCCTGATTCGCTTTGGTGATGAGCAAAAGGCATTGGAGTTTGGTGTAGCCGCCTCTGCCCTGAAACATACCATCGAGGGCGATGCCCTGATCTCGACCGAAGCCGAAGTGGAGGCCATCCGGCAGGGAGAAACCTCAGGACGAATCAAACGATAGCGGGGGGGGCAGTCGGCGCCCGGTCGTCGGCAGTCGGCTTTTTCAAAAGCAAATTAAAGTCAAATCCAATTATATAACTGATTCGCAAATACCTGCCTGACAGCTAACAACCTAAAACCTAACAACCTGAATATGGCTCACATAGATAAAAATACTGTACTGAACTCACTCCACGAAGGTGGCGTGCTGCCCCTCTTCTACCACGATGATGTTGAGGTAGCTATTGAGGTACTGAAAGCCAGCCACCGCGCCGGCCTGCGCGTATTTGAATTTACCAATCGCGGCGAAAGTGCCCTCCAGACCTTTGCCACGCTGGTAGAATACGCCCATGAGCACCTACCCGATATGGCAATGGGTATCGGTACGATCTACGACGAAAAGCAGGCGCAGCAATTCATTGATGCCGGGGCAGATTTTATCGTGACGCCGATCCTGAACCCAGCCGTAGGGGCTACCTGCGTGGCCGCCGGAGTACCCTGGCTACCGGGCGTAACCACCCTGACCGAGATCTACAACGCCCGGCAGGCCGGAGCCGAGGTAGTGAAGCTATTTCCCGGCGAAGTAGTGGGCTCAGGCTTTCTGAAAGCCGTGCGTGGCCCCATGGCCGACCTGAAAATCATGGTGACCGGCGGGGGACGTCCTACCCTGGAAAGTTTCAGCGAGTGGTTTGGCGCGGGGGCCTACTGCGTAGGTATGGGCTCGCACCTTTTTCCGAAAGAGGTTCTGAAAGAAAAGAACTACGACTGGGTGACCCAGAAAATTGCCGAGTGCATGGGGTTTGTAAAGCAACTGCGGTAGAGCAGATAATTAACTTCCCGAAAGCTTCAGAGCTTTCGGGAAGTTTGTAGTTAAAATCAATTCCGTGGCGGCTTGCCTCCTGTAAGCAGTCCCTGCATCCGTTCCAGAGTTTTCTTCTCTCCACAAAGTGACAGGAACGCTTCCCTTTCCAGATCGAGCAGGTACTGCTCGGATACCGTTTGCGGGTAGCTGAGATCACCACCACAGATCACGTAGGCTAGCTTGTTGGCGAGCTTCTCGTCGTGGGCGCTGATGTAGTTGGCAAGGCGCATCTGAGCTACTCCCGCCATGAAGAGCGCGATACCCGTTTTACCCTGCACCTTTATATCCGTACGCGGAGCGGGTTGCGTATAGCCATTGTCCGCTAGCTCCATGGCAGCCTGCTTGGCCTCCGCAATCAGGCGGCTACGGTTCAGTACGATCTGATCTTTTTCCTGCAGGTAGTTCATGCTCCTGGCTTCCTCAGCCGAGGTAGATACCTTCGCCTGCGCTATGTTCATGAAGGCATTCTGGAGAATATTCAGCTCCGGGTCGCCGGGCTGGTACATATCCGAGCAGCGCACGGCCATTTCTTTGGTACCGCCACCGCCAGGGATCAGACCTACGCCCAGCTCTACCAGGCCCATGTAGGGTTCGGCGTGGGCTACTACGTTGTCGGCGTGCAGGTTTAGCTCGCAACCACCGCCCAGCGTGAGCGTATGCGGGGCC
>CATMVR010000740.1 GCA_950075905.1 uncultured Persicitalea sp.
ATCCGGGCTCAAATGCCCGCGCTTCCCCGCGAGCTTCGGGAAAAGTTTGCCACGCAGTACGGTATTCCGGCTTACGACGCCCTGGTGCTGACCGATACCCGCGAAATGGCGGCCTACTTTGAACAGCTCTGCGCGCAGACTAGCTACTACAAAACGGCCTCTAACTGGCTGATGGGCAGTGTAAAATCGTACCTGAACGAAACGGGTACGGATATTGCTACCTTTCCTATCGCGCCTGAAACACTCGCCGAATTGATTGAGCTGGTAGAAACCGGTGTGATAAGCCACTCGACGGCTACCCAGAAAGCCTTTCCGGCTTTGCTGCGGGAGCCCGACCGCTCGCCCCGGGCCCTGGCCGAAGCGAACAACTGGCTGCAGAACCGCAATACCGGCGAGCTCGAATCGTTGGTAGAAGAGGTACTAAACGCCATGCCCGACAAAGTGGCGGCCTACAAAAAAGGTAAAAAAGGGCTATTGGGCCTTTTTGTTGGGGAAGTGATGAAAAAATCCAAAGGAACGGCCGACCCCAAACTGATTAACGAGCTTCTGGCCGCGAAACTTTAAAGCCGGTATTTGTGTATTATCCGAACAACAATTAGTACGAAATAAACGAAGATAATAATGAAAAAAATAGCATATTTCCTGAGCCTTGCGATGCTGTGGAGCCTGAGCGGACTGGCTCAGCAGGCCCCGGCTTCTAAGGAATTCACGGTAACCGGCAAAGTGAAAAACGGCACGGCCGGTGAGAAAGTTTACCTGCAATTTTCGACCAATCCGCCCACCATGGTCGACTCGACCACGCTGTCGGCCGATGGTACCTTTACTATCAAAGCCACTGAGAAAGACGGCGGGAATTTTTACTTACTTAACCTGGCCGACCGCCAGCGGATCGTACTGTTGGTAGAAGGGGGCGAGAATTTTCAGATTACGGCCGACGGTTTCGAGCAGAATTCAAAGGGCGAACCCGGAAAGTACGAAGTGAAGGGCTCCAAAAATATGGATTACTACGCCAAGCTGATGGATCTCAATCAGGCTATGGTGGAGAAGGTAAACAAATGGAACGACGAATACGCCAAAGCCAATGAGAAGAAGGATACCAAGAAGATGCAGGAAATCCAGAACAATTTTCAGGAGGCTGAGGTAGCGCACGTGGAAAAAATCAAGGCTCTGCTCCCCGAAATGGGGTCTTCGTTAGTAGCTATTTTTGCGGCCAACAATCTGCTCAATCCGCAGCGTGATTTTGCCGAGATGGAAGCCGTTGCCAACCGCTTCGCGCAGGAAAATCCCTCCCCTAAGATCGTGCAGGCCTACCTGGGCTACATTAAGCGTATCAAGGGAGTAGCTGTGGGCGACGAGGCTCCCGACTTTACGCTCGACAACCCCGAAGGGGCTCCCGTGGCGCTGTCGTCCCTGCGGGGTAAGTACGTACTGATCGATTTCTGGGCATCCTGGTGCGGTCCCTGCCGCATGGAAAACCCTAACGTGGTGAAGATGTACAACAAGTATAAGGATAAGGGTTTTGCCATCTATGGGGTATCGCTTGACAAGGACAAAAATGCCTGGCTGGCCGCTATTAAGAAGGATGGCCTCACCTGGACGCACGGCTCAGATCTCAAATTCTGGAATTCGGCCGTGGCCCAGACCTACGGCGTCAACGCTATACCGGCTACCTACCTGCTGGACAAAGACGGAAAGGTGATTGCCAAAAATCTCCGTGGTCCTTCGCTGGAAGCCAAACTGAGCGAGCTGCTGGGAGGAGAGAAATAGCCATATTCTGTCCCCTGTGGGAGTAAAGTACCAAAAGCCCGGCCCTGCGTCGGGCTTTCTTTGTATCTTGCCGTCGGTTTGAGACATGAGACAGAAAGAATCATCCAAACCAGGCTAACAGCTAATCACCTAAGAGCTAATCACCTAAAATGAAAATTGCGATTATCGGTTGCGGCAACATGGGCATGGCCTTCGCCCGTGCCTTTTTAAAATTTGATCTTGTCAAAAAAGAAGATTTCCTGCTGGTGGAAAAAAGCCCGGAACGTATGGAAAGCCTGCAGAGCTTTCAACCCGGCGTTCTGACCGGTATCATCGGCCCGCAGATAGGTACCTACGACCTGGTGATTCTGTCCGTAAAGCCCCAGGATTACGCCCTGGTGCAGCAGTCGCTACGGGAGGTCATTCAACCCACCCAGGTGGTTTTTTCCATCATGGCGGGTATTCCCATCCAGACTATTCAGAATGGACTGAACCATCAGGCTGTCATCCGGGCCATGCCCAATACCCCCGCTATGCTGGGCATGGGAATCACCGCTTACGCTGCCTCGCCGCAGGTGGATCGTTCGCAGCTGCGGCGGGTCGAAAACCTGATTAACGCTACCGGGCGTTCGGTATTTCTGGAAGATGAAAGCCAGCTGGACGCCGTCACGGCCCTGAGCGGCAGCGGGCCGGCCTACTTTTTCTACGTAGTGAAAGCGATGATCGAAGCCGGAAAACAGATGGGCTTCGAGGAATCGGTGGCCTCACTGCTGGTGAAGCAAACCATGCTGGGCTCCTACCATCTGATCAACAACGCCGACCGCTCGCTCGACGAGCTGATCAAGGCGGTGGCGTCTAAGGGGGGCACAACCGAAGCTGCCCTCCGTCGGTTTGAGGAAGGGCAGCTGTCTGATGCATTGATTCAGGGTATCCACGCCGCGCAGCAGCGCGCCACGGAGCTGTCGCAGGGCTAGTGGGTGTCTTCTACGATACCCAGGTAGTTGAAGGGTGTGATCTGCCGGAGCTCTTCCCGAATGGGCTCGGATACATCCAGCGTTTCGATAAACCGCGACAGGGTTTCGTGCGTTATCTGCTGGTTGGTGCGGGTCAGTTCTTTGAGCGCTTCGTAGGGTTTGGGGTACCCCT
>CATMVR010000741.1 GCA_950075905.1 uncultured Persicitalea sp.
TTATGGCGAGCTGGAAACCGTGCCGGTGGAGGCCGGGCGGTCTTTCCGTGGCAAACGGCAAGCCCTGGTAGACCAAACCCTGATGCTGCAGTACGACGCCAAGGTGGGCGACTCCGTCAAAGTGGGCGAAGTGATGTTTGAAATTGCGGGGGTATTGCTCAAAGCCCCGGGACAAACCGGCATCTCTACCACTGTGGCCCCGGCGGTGTATATTCCGCTTCGGTACATTGAAGAAACGGGCCTCGAACAAAAAGGCAGTCGGATCAACTACCTCTACTTTTTTCGCTATCCTCCTAAAACGAATATTCAGCAGGTAGTAAGCAGCATCAAACCCCGCCTCGATGCCGAAGACCTGGACACCGAAACCATCGAAAGCCAGAAAGCCGATACCGGTCGCTCTTTCCGCGACCTGACGCAGTTTTTGGCGCTAGTTGGCTTTGTTGCGTTGCTTTTAGGCTGCATCGGCGTAGCGAGTGCTGTTCACATTTATATTCGCGAAAAGCTCAACTCCATTGCGCTGCTGCGCTGTCTGGGGGTAAAGTCCACGCAGGCCTTCGTCATTTACCTGATCCAGATCGTGGCGGTAGGCTTTCTGGGCTCCGTCATTGGGGCGGCTTTAGGTTCGGTCATTCAGCCCTTTTTGCCCTTGATTCTAAAAGATTTTTTGCCTTTTGCGCTGGTAACCGAAATATCCTGGTCGGCCATTGGACAGGGAATTTTTCTGGGAACGGTCATTTCCATTCTGTTCGCGCTGCTTCCGCTTATTTCTGTCCGCAATATATCACCCCTGCGGGTACTTCGTGCTTCGTATGAAGCCGACACCACCCAGCGCGATCCCTTCCGTTGGCTGGTTTATCTGCTTATCATCGCCTTTGTTTTTCTTTTTACCTATGTACAGACCCGCGACTGGATGGAGGCCCTGGCTTTCACTGGAAGCGTAGTAGGCGCTTTTCTACTTCTGCTAGGCATGGCCTGGCTACTGGTGTACCTGGTGCGTCGCTTCTTCCCTTCTTCGTGGAGCTACGTATGGCGGCAAGCCCTGGCCAACCTGTACCGCCCCAACAATCAGACCAGTGTTCTCATTGTTTCCATTGGCCTCGGAACGGCCTTTATCTGTACGCTCATTCTGGTGCAGAATCTGCTGCTCAACCGCGTTACGCTCTCTACGAGCGGTAATCAGCCTAATATAGTGCTGTTTGATATTCAGAGCGATCAGCGGGAACAGGTGCTGGAGATCGCCCGGCAACAGGGGCTACCGATCATTCAGAGCGTACCGGTGGTAAATATGCGGCTTGAAAATGTAAATGGTTATACAGCCTCTCAGGTCCAGAAAGATACTTCCATACGCGTATCGCGCCGCCTGTATGGCCGCGAGTACCGCGTCACTTTTCGGGATACGCTCACGGAATCCGAGAAAATTACCGCAGGAACCTGGACGGGAGAGGTAGGTCCCGGTGAACTGACCCCCATCTCCATTGAAGAAGGATACGCCCGCCGCGGAAACATAGAGTTAGGTGATACCCTGACCTTCAACGTGCAGGGCTCTCTGTTGCCCACGGTGGTAGGTAGCTTCCGGGAAGTAGACTGGAACGGCGTCCGGACCAATTTTCTGGTCATCTTTCCAAAGGGTGTGCTGGAAGAGGCCCCGCAGTTTCACGTGCTGCTCACCCGGGTACCTTCCAGCGAGGAGTCGGCCCGCTTTCAGCAGACTGTGGTAAGGCAATTTCCTAATGTATCTATCATAGACCTCGGCCTGGTCCTGAAAGTACTGGACGATCTGCTGGAAAAAATAGGCTTTGTGATTCGCTTTATGGCCGGATTTAGCATCCTGACCGGCCTGGTAGTGCTGGTTTCTTCGGTACTGATCAGCAAATACCAGCGCCTACAGGAGAGTGTACTCCTGAGGACGCTGGGAGCAAGTCGTCGCCAGATATTTACAATTACAGCGCTGGAATACTTCTTCCTGGGAGCGTTGGCATCCGCTACCGGCATCATAGTGGCTCTGGCCGGAAGCTGGGCTTTGGCGCGCTACAACTTTGAAATGGCGTTCACTCCGCAGTTTTTGCCACTATTAATCGTGTTTGTATGCGTGTCTGGCCTTACAGTAGCCATTGGTCTGGCCAACAGCCGGGGTATCCTTTCCCGCTCACCACTAGAAATACTACGGCAGGAAGTATAGCCTGGATTTAACGGGGCCGGATGGAGTCGCGGCGGACAGAATCCGGGTGCAGGTTGGCCTGATTGGCCGGATACTCACCCCGTTCATCCTGATTGCCCTCGCCAACGCCCATGGCATCGTGGCTTTCATCCACTCCCAAAGGTGTAGCGCTGTTAATTTCCGAGTTCGGTGTCTTTTTCTGGTCCGGTTCTGGTCCGCATCCTGATAGCACGCACAAAGGGACGGCTATCAGCAGGAGACGCATTATGGCTGTGAGTTTCATAATAGTATTTTTTGTTTGTTGAAGTCTTTTTGTTAAAGGTATTTCTACAAAAAAAATACCACGCCTGTTCATCTCTTCATAAGGTTGGATGTGGGGAATCTGTTTCCTTGAAAATGGGGCATTTCTGCCGTATGACGGTTTTTTAAAGAAAAAAAGCCACTTCCGCATTGCGATAGTGGCTTTCCAAAGTATGGTGTAAATAAATCGTTCTTAGCTTACTTTCTGAAAGGCCATATCGTCCATGCTGGCGTTGGTCGCCAAAATGGAGGTGTTACGCCCAACCTTGAGCTCTCGGCGCGAAGGGGAAGAGGTAACTCCCCACAGCCATGAGCTCTGGGAGATTTGCGCCACTTCCCAGCCGGGGCATAAAAAAAGGGCCCTGCATTTCTGCGGGGCCCTTTGGGGTTAATATTGTGGCGGCTACCTACTTTACCGGGGTTGAAG
>CATMVR010000742.1 GCA_950075905.1 uncultured Persicitalea sp.
CCCTACGGTATCCAAACCCCCGACTACTCCCCCACGGAGGGCATCCGCATGGGGCGTATCCCGGTGCTGGACATCGGAACGGTGGCTAAAATCAAGTCTGGCAGCATAAAAGTCAGGCGCGACATTGAGCACTTCACCGCAACCGGCGTGCAGTTTGTGGATGGTACCCGGCTGGACGTTGACGTGGTGCTACTGGCCACGGGCTACCGCGCTTTGCTGGGCGAGCTGATACCCGACATCAAGCCGCTGCTCAACGAGCGGGGCTGTCCGGACAAGCTGTGGTACAACGAGTTTCCGGGTTTGTATTTCCTCGGATTTAGCGTACCGCTTACCGGCATTCTGCGGGGAATCAAGCGGGAATCGAAGCAGATTGTCGACCACCTGCTGAAAGGTTAGAAATTTAAACGCAAAGAGCGCGGAGTTTTTACGCAAAGAACGCTAATTTGCGCGCTTGACTCAGCGTGCTCCGCGGTTAACACCTAACAAAAGACCTTCCTCTGCATGGCTTTAAACTATATTTTTGTTTTCTTCTTTGTCATTGCGTTTGTCATCGCACTGTTCAAATTTATTTTTCTGGGCGATACCCTCACCTTCAAACTAGTCGTAGAAGGCATGCTCGACATGGCCGAGGTAGCCGTGATGGACATCGCTCTGCCGCTCGCCGGCGTGATGACCTTCTTTCTGGGTATCCTGAATGTGGGGGAGAAAGCCGGAGCCATCAATATCCTGGCGCGCATCATCGGTCCGTTTTTCAATAAGCTTTTTCCGGAGGTCCCCAAAAACCACCCCGCCAACGGGCAGATGATCATGAATTTCGCGGCCAACATGATTGGCCTCGACAATGCCGCCACGCCTTTTGGCCTCAAAGCCATGCAGAGTCTGCAGGAGTTGAACCCCAAACCCGACACGGCCTCCAACGCGCAGATCATGTTTCTGGTGCTGCATACCTCGGGCTTGCAGATTATTCCGCTGAGCATCATTGCCCAACGCGCTATTCTGGGTGCCGAGAGTCCGTCGGATGTGTTCATTCCCTGCGTGGTGGGCACCTACGTCACTACGGTGGTCAGTATGCTCATCACGGCGGCCTGGCAGCGGCTCAACCTCTTCAACCGCACGGTGATGTTCAGTCTGGGTGGGGTAACGCTGGCCATTGCTGTCGCGCTCTTTTTTCTTGCGCAACTTCCCAAAGAGCAGATCGAAACGGTGTCGGTGGTGGTGGGCAACTCGGTGCTTTTGCTCATTGTGGCGGGCTTTCTGCTGGGAGGATTGTACAAAAAAGTAAACGTGTTCGATGCCTTTATCGAAGGGGCCAAAGGCGGGTTCAGTACCTCGGTGGTCATTATCCCCTACCTGGTAGGCATGCTGGTAGCCATCAGCGCCTTTCGCAATTGCGGGGCTATGGACTACCTCGTGGACGGCATGAAGTACCTGTTTTCTTTTGCCAGTTTCAACACCGAGTTTACCGACGCCCTGCCCGTGGCGCTCATGAAACCACTTAGCGGGAGCGGTGCCCGCGCCCTCATGATTGACGCTATGAAAGAGTTCGGTCCCGATTCGTTCATCGGGCGACTGGTCTGTATTTTTCAGGGATCGGCGGATACTACGCTGTACATCGTGGCGCTGTACTTTGGTTCGGTAGGTATCAAGAATACCCGCTACGCCGTGGTAGCCGGCCTCATTGCCGACTTTGTGGGCGTGCTGGCAGGTATATGGCTAGGGTATTTGTTCTTTCATTAAAATGTGGTACGGGCTTCCAGCCCGTCATGCAGAATGCCGCCAAAAAGCGCTATATTTTCAACATTTCCCCACTGCCTGGTAGCAGCAACCAGATTAGCTAACATAATTACAATCGCCTGGCCTTATAGCCCTAAAATAACAATATGCTAAAAAAACGGGCGAGACGCCCGTACCACATTATGCCAGCAATCACCAAGAAAGAACCCGAAACAACCACCAACGAAATCCGCCCGCAGATCAACGCCTTCGACGTAGGTATGATCGTCATCAGCCTCGTGATCGGCGTGGGTATCTTCCGTACGCCCGGCATCGTGGCGCGGCAGGCGGGCTCGCCCGAAATCTTCTTCTCGGCCTGGATCGTGGGGGGCATTGTGAGCATGATCGGGGCCTTTGTCTTTGCCGAAATCGGCTCGCGGCACCATTTTCCGGGCGGCTTTTACAAGCTTATTTCCACGGCCTTTCACCCGCTGTACGCCTTCATGATCAACTGGGTGCTGGTACTTACCTACGGAGCGGGCATGGCCGGCGTGGCGCTACTGGGCTCGGAGTACCTCAACCCGCTGCTGCCCGATATGCTTCACAGTCGCCGGGGCATTCAAAGTACCGCCGTGGCTACGTTGCTTCTCTTTTACATCATCAACCTGCTGGGCATCCGGGCGGGCTCGCGCACCCAAAACCTGCTGAGCGGCTCCAAGATCATCATGATGGGGGTGCTCTGCTTTGGCATTTTTCATACTACTCCGGTACCCATTGATCCGTACGCGGCAGTCATGCCCGATGTCTCCCCTTCGTGGTTTACGGCCTTTGGGGCCAGCCTCATTGCGGTATTTTATACCTACGGCGGCTACCAGCAAACGCTCAACTTCGGGGCCGACATCAAAGACCCGGTACGCAATACGCCCCGCGGTATTTTCATCGGCATGGGACTGGTACTCTGCCTGTACCTCACCATCAACTTTGCCTACTACCAGGCCCTGGGTTTCGAAGGACTGCAAACCTCCAACCTCATCGCGGCCGATCTGGCGCGGGTACTCTTCGGGCCGTGGGGAGAGATTTTCTTCTCGCTGGCCATTTTCATGTCCGTGCTGGGCTTCATCAACGCCACTATGCTGTCGGTACCGCGGGTGTACTACGCCATGGCCGACGAC
>CATMVR010000743.1 GCA_950075905.1 uncultured Persicitalea sp.
CGGGGCAGGCCGACTACCGGCTGTCGCTCATTGCCAAAACCGCCGGCTTTACCCCCGAGGGGGAGTTTGTGACTACCCAAACCGCCCCCAAACGCTATACCTACGTACTGGGGCCCAACGAGCCCTGCACCACCGCCGCCCGGCAGTTTCTGAGCCTGCTGACCAAGCCCAACGCCCTCAGCCTGAACGACCTCATCGAGGCGTTTTCGGTGGAGCGATTGACCAAAGAGTTTTTTACTCGCTACAAGGAGCACTATCTGCGGTTTTGGATGTACATCGCCGAACGTGACGACTACGCCCGGCTGCTGCTAGACCCCGACGAAGCCAAAACGCTGGTGCAGCGGCAGAAACCCATCCGCGATTTTGCCAAGAAGCTCCTCGGGCGGCTGGTGTTTCTGCAATTTTTGCAGAAAAAAGGCTGGATGGGCGTGGCCGCCGACCGCACCGACTGGAAGGACGGCGACCGGGCCTTTGTGCGCCAGCTGTTCGAGTCCGCGCCCGATCAGGATCGCTTTTACTCCGAGCGCCTGACGAAGCTTTTTTTCGAAACCCTCAATACCGATCATCCGCAGCGGCCCCACTACCTCTTTGCCGTCACGGGCACCAAGGTACCCTACCTCAACGGCGGGCTCTTCGACAACGAGGCCCCGCAGACCAACCACTTCGACTTCCCGGCCGAGTACTTTGGGCAGTTGTTTGATACCTTCGACCAGTACAATTTTACGATTGACGAAAACAGCCCCGACGAGCAGGAAGTGGGAATCGACCCCGAAATGCTGGGGCATATTTTTGAAAATTTGCTGGAAGAAAACCGCGAGAAGGGTACCTTCTACACGCCCAAGGAGATTGTGCACTACATGTGTCAGGAGAGCCTGATTCAGTACCTGCGCACGCACCTGCCCGCCTGCGCCGACGACCACACCCCGGCCACGCGGGCGCTGGAAGCGTTTATTCGTACCGGCGACGTGGGCGACCGCACCGCCCGGCACAACTTCATCGTGCAGCACGCCCCGCGCCTCGAAGAACTGCTCGACGCCGTCAAGATCTGCGACCCGGCCATTGGTTCGGGGGCGTTTCCGATGGGGCTGCTGCAGGAGATATTCCGCGCCAAGCTGGCGCTGGACCTGACCCTCGACCGCGCCGCCGCCAAGAAGCACATTATCCAGAACTCCATCTACGGCGTCGACCTCGAAAAGGGTGCCGTGGACATCGCCCGGCTGCGGTTTTGGCTGGCGCTGGTGGTAGACGAAGACGAACCGCAGCCCCTGCCCAATCTCGACTATAAGATCATGCAGGGCAATAGCCTGCTGGAAAGCTTTGAGGGTATTGATCTATGCTTCAAGCCCACCCGATACGAGGTGAAAATTGTGAAACAGGTGGATTTGTTCGGGAATGTGATCAACCCTCAGATCAGTATAGCGGAGTATTTGCAAAGTGAGGGAAATATGCGGGAATTTGATTTGACGGAGTTGGAAGAAAAATATTTTCGGACCAACGACGCCAAAAAAAAAGTGCGTCTTCGGGCTAAAATAAACCAGTTTGAACAGGATTTTATTCTAGACCAAATTAAGGAGCAATGCCGTGAACTCGAAGCCAGGATCGCCACCAAACGTGACCAGGCAAGCTCAAAGCGCGACTTGAAACTATTGGCCGCCTACGAGGCCGAACTGGTTGAAAAGAGGCTTGCCACGGAACGTCTCGAAACCGTTACGCTGGATCAGAAACCCTACTTTCTGTGGCACCTCTATTTTAAAGACGTCTTTGACCAGGGAGGCTTTGACATTGTGATTGGCAACCCGCCCTACGTGCAGCTCTCCAAAATGAAGGCCGATGCCCAAGTCCTGAGCGGGGAAGGTTACGCTACCTTCGAAAAAACCGGGGATTTGTACTGCCTGTTCTACGAGCGGGGCATCGAGCTACTAAAAACCGGAGGTATCCTGAGCTACATTACCTCCAACTCCTGGCTGCAAACCCAGTACGGCGAAAGCCTGCGGCGGTACTTCGTGGAGCAGAGCGACCCACTAACGCTCCTGAACTTCGTAGATACGCAGCTCTTCGAAACCGCCATCGTAGAAACCAACATCCTGCTCACCCAAAAGAGTACCTACCAAAACCGCCTTCGGGTAGCCGTGGTGGATGCTACCTATACCAAGGGTACTTCCCTGGCCGCTTTTGTGGACGAGACCGGCTACCTGCAAACCGACCTCCCCGCGCAGGGATGGAGTATCGGCAATGCCTGGGAAAGTGCTTTGAAAACGCATATTGAAAGTGTTGGGGAAAAGTTGGGGGAATGGCCTAATCCAATCTATCGTGGAATTACAACAGGACTCAATGAAGCATTCATTATCAATGAATCTACCAAAAACCAGCTCCTAACCGCCGATCCAAAGAATGCCGAAATTATCAAGCCGACCTTGCGTGGACGAGATTTGTCGAGGTATAATTATAGTTTTGGAAATTACTGGATTATCTGCACCCACAACGGACTTAGAAAAAGTGGATTGAATAGAATAAATGCTGAAATAGATTATCCAACAATATTCAGTCATTTAAAAAGCTACTTGCCAAATATTCAAGATAGATTCGATCAGGGAGATCACTGGTCTAATTTGAGAAACTGTGCATACTTGGATGATTTTGAAAAACCCAAAATTATCTGGGGCGAGCTAGCAGATAAAGCCAAATTTTCATATGATGAAACAGGTTTCTATACATTAGATACAGCATTCATAATGACTGGAAAATCCTTGAAGTACTTGCTAGCGGTCCTAAACTCCAAAGCAGCGCAATGGTACTTTGAGCAAATCATACTAAATAAGAATTGGATTGTCGTATTTTTGTAGAATGGACTATACAACTAAGATAACAGAAACGGTAGACTTCC
>CATMVR010000744.1 GCA_950075905.1 uncultured Persicitalea sp.
GGACGTTTTTCAGCCAACCCGCCGACCTGTACAGCATTCATAACGAAGACGTAGACCTGCACGTAAATTTTGCCACCAACAACTACGTAGGCCGCGAAAACAACACCGACACCGGCTTGTGGTTTACCGGGCGTGGGGTGGAAATCAGGGGGATCATCAACCAGAAGTTAGGTTTTTATACCTACGTAGCCGACAATCAGGGTACCTTTCCGTTGTATGTCCGTCAGTACACCGAGCGCTACAATATGCCCGCCGAAGGCCTGTCCAAGACTCTCCGGCGAACGGGTGTCGATTTCATGACGGCCCGGGGGTACATTACCTTTCGGCCTCTCAAAAGCATTAATGTCCAGTTTGGCCACGATCGTAACTTTATCGGCAGTGGCTACCGGTCTCTGATTCTGTCTGACAACAGCAGCCCTTACCTCTTCATGCGGATTGACACTCACCTGGGAAAATTTCAGTATACCAACCTCTGGACCAGCATGATCAATTATGAAAATTTCCAGGGCAGAGACCTACTGCGGGCCAAGAAGTACACGGCGATGCACCACCTGAGCGTCAACCTTTCGGACCGGTTCAACGTAGGGGTTTTTGAGTCAATTGTGTTTAGTCGCGACAACGTGGGCGGCGGCTACGACCTCGACTATCTCAACCCTATTATTTTTTACCGCTTTGTGGAATCGTACCTCGGCAGCGAAGACAACGCCCTGCTCGGGGTGAACTTCCGGTGGCTCGGAGCCCGACGGGCGTCGCTTTATGGGCAATTTCTACTCGATGAATTTCTCACAAAGTGCTACTTCAACCGGGAGGGCTCCTGGACCAAGAAGTATGCCGCCCAGCTAGGTGTAAAATACGTGGACGCTTTCGGCATTCCCAACCTCGACTTGCAGGGGGAGTATAATGTGGTGCGTCCCTACACCTATACCCACCGGGATGGCGCCCGTAATTATACCCATTTCCGGCAACCGCTGGCGCACCCCCTGGGGGCCAATTTTAGCGAATTACTGGCTATCATGCGTTATAAAATCACCCCCCGGCTTTCGGCCTACGGTACCATGATGTGGACCAAGCAAGGGGTAGACTACGACGGTCAGAACTGGGGAGGCAACCTCCTGCTCGACTACGAAACCCGCGTGGGTGACTTTGGCAATACCATCGCCCAGGGGGTACCTTTATTTACCCGTTTTGCCGACCTGCGGCTTTCTTATATGCTGGCGCACAACCTGTTTCTGGAAGGGCGTGTGTTACTGAGACGGGAGGAGTCGCCGCGCTATGCGGTGCGGCAGTCTACGCGCCTATCCATGATAGCGCTCCGCTACAACATACCTTATCGTCAGCAAACCTTCTGAGTGCCCATGCCAGAGAGGCTACTCTCTTCAATTAAATAAAATGAACTACCAGACAATCATACAGCAGGAGCTGACCGAAGCGCAGCGCGTGCTGGATACCTTCCTCAGCGACCCCGCGCACAGCCGGGCTATCGAACACGCCGCCACGCTGATGGCCGGGGCCATTCTTGACAACCGCAAGATAATTTCCTGCGGCAACGGCGGCTCGCACTGCGACGCCATGCACTTTGCCGAAGAACTTACCGGCCGCTACCGCGACAACCGCCGGGCCCTGCCCGCCATCGCCATCTCCGACCCTAGCCACCTGAGCTGCGTCAGCAACGATTTTGGCTATGAGTATGTATTTTCGAGGTATATCGAGGGACTGGGTCAGCCGGGAGACGTGCTGCTGGGCATCAGCACTAGCGGCAACTCGGGCAACATTATCCGGGCCGTAGAAGCCGCCCGTAGCCGGGGTATGAAGGTAATTATTTTATCAGGCAAGGACGGCGGGCAACTGGCCGGTATGGCCGACATAGAAATCCGCGTACCCCATTTCGGATACGCGGATCGCATTCAGGAAATTCACATCAAGGTGATTCACATCCTGATTTTGCTCATAGAGCAGATGGTACGTTAGTACGCTTCGTGGTCCATTTGAGCGCTTCGAGCACGTGCTTCATAAACAGCGGCTCCTGGTAAGACTCGTCGGTATGCCCGCCGCCGGTGTAGAAGGCACGGCCGCCCTCAAACTCGTGGTACCAAATGAACGGATGCATGCGGCCGTTGCGCCCTCCCTCGTAGCTGGCTTCATCGAGCGTAGCCAGCACAATAATGCCCGGCTGAATGCTCTTGTAGCTGTATAGCTCGTCGAACCGCCGCCAGCGGTTGGGCAGAAAGCTCGTGGCGGGGTGGGTTTTGTCCCACACATCAATATCTACATTCTGCTGCTTGGGATGGTGCAGAAAGTAAGCCCCCACCAGCTTGTTGTACCAGGGCCAGTCGTACTCGGTATCGGCCGCCGCATGAATGCCCAGGTACCCGCCACCGTTGTGGATATATCCTTCAAAGGCAGTCTGCTGCTCGGGATTGAGTACATCGCCAGTAGTGCTCAGAAATACCACGGTCTTATACTTTTTCAGGTTAGCGGGGGTGAAGGCCGAGGCGTCTTCGGTGGTATCGACCCGGAACCGGTTTTCGGCGCCCAGCTTCATCAGCGCCACTTTGCCCGCTTCGATCGACTTATGCCGGAAGCCTTTGGTTTTGGAAAAAACAAGAATGGCATCTTTCGCGGGCGCGGTGGCCAGCGCTACCAGGGAAAAGAAGCAGAATGCACAAATTAGCAGGGAAATTTTCTTCATGAATTGCAGGAATTAGAATAATTGGAAGATCTTCTGTCAAAGAACAGATAAGTTTTTCTTTACTCTAATTTGGGAGGCAGGACTTTTGGAATTTCCCTCTAAGAAATAATTCTTTATAACGGCCGCGACGGCCGAACGCGGCCCGGCCGTCGCGGCCCGGCCGTACCACATTTAACATTTATTCTTTGACC
>CATMVR010000745.1 GCA_950075905.1 uncultured Persicitalea sp.
ATTGGTGGTTTGTACGTCCTGGATGTCCACAAACACCCGGTTCTGGGTTTTTCTTTTCAGCAACCAGCTGTGCATTTCCTGCTGAAAATTGATCGACTCGGTTTTTTGCTGCTCAATGATGGCCTGCGGGTCTACTTTCCGCATAGCCGCAATGGATACTTTGGGAGGGATAATGGCTACAATTTTGTGGTTACTGGCCCGAACCAGGGCGTCGGGACTTTGATAAATTCTCGCGCAGCCGGTAAAAGCAACGATGGTCACAAAAGCTACGAGTACTAGTTTTTTCATGAAAGCAGGGTGGTTTTTGAGTGTTAAGATGAGGATGATATAACGGTTGCAATAATGCGAAGAATTTGAAAATCAGAAAAGAGAAGATCAAGAAATATTTTTTGAGCAAATTCGGGACATTGACTGTTTCTGAATCAGACGGAGCCTCAATCAGGCATCGCAAGTTTTATTTTCTGAATCGTTCCACCCCTATGCACGTTCAATAGCAGTTCTGAGCTTTCTGTCGACATATCAGCCGACAAGGAAACATCGGGAGCTACCCCCTCATACGGCACCACCACCGTCACAAACCTAACCTTCTGTTCCGCCGAATTCTTTTGAACGCTATACCGAAACGCCGGCCGGGGCTCCTTCTTCGTGTACACAAACGACACCTGCCCTTCCTCTTCATTAAGAGACAAGCCCGGCTGTTCCAGCGTCTGCACCAGTACGTTCCAGCCTTCCGGGAAGTCGGTTCTGACTGTCTGCCGAGCGCCCTCAAACACGGCCTTGCCCGGAGCCAGCTGGAAGTGAATATCCACGGCACCCGTAGCGGTACCTTCGGCTTCGTCTACGATCACAAAGTACTTTTTATCGACAAAAAGTACCGTCCGACGGTGCCGGAGGTCCGGGTAGCTTTGATTTTCTACCACCAGTACATCCTGCTGTTGGCCCGGTTGCCAGCGGAGTAGTTTGGGGGCATAGGTGGAGTTGGCACCGTTGAGCGTCAGGGTTTGATGTACTTTGGTTTGCCGGAACCACGCCCGGTTTTCGGGATCGCCGCTGTAAATGTAGCTGCCCGCGTCGGGCATTAGGTGCCGCCCTCCGGCGTAGAGCTCGAAGGTACCGTTGTCGGGCTGGCAGTGGCCGCCACCGTCGGGGCCGCATTTCAGCACCAAACTGATGGCGTCTTTGTCCCAGCTACTCCGCATCGAATAGAGTCCGCTGATGGGCAGGGCGAAGGCAGTGGAATCGGGCCGGGTACCTTCTTTCCCTTCGGTGGCTACGTACCGGAAATCCGGCCGGTCAAAAAGCGCCGCCCAGGTGCGCAACTGCCCGTAGTACTGCCCCGGCGCGCCCGACCACGAGTCGCCAAACTGGGGGGTACTTCCGTCCGGGAAAGCCAGCTTCATAGGTACCTCGCACATTTTCTCGATGCGCCGAATATACGAGTCGGGGAAAGCATCCGTCCGGCCGTTGAGGTGGGCCAGCTCGTAGGTACGCATAAACCAGCCAATGCAGCCCATGTGGTAGCCAAAGGCCAACTCGCGCTGATGGCCGTCGGCGTATACCTGATTGGTGATTTCTTTGTTCAGCCGTAGAATCGCCTCGTCGCTCCATGTTTTTGACTCCTCAAATTCCGGGAACGTAAGCGCGATGTGGGCCATGCCTTCTGCTTCCATCAGGGCCCAGTTGCTGCCCTTGCTGTACTTGGTCATCAGAAAGGCCGAATGGTCGTAGCAGCTATTCAGGAAAGCCACCAGTACCTCGGGCGTAAAAGCCGGGGAGTCAATAAAGTACTGAAACAGGCCCGACCAGCGGTGGCCCCGGATACCAGCCTCGATGGAGCGCCAGGCGTAGGCATGTTCGGCATCGCGGGGGTTGTCCTGGGTCCAGTCAAGGAGTTGGGCGGCCCACTCGCGGGCGTAGACTTCGTCGCCGGTATGCCAGTAGGCTTTGCCCATCGCATCCCAGAAACCCATGCGGTTGAGCTGCCAGATCCATTCCTTATCGGGAAACGGATTGGTGGCCCAGTTGATATCTTCGCCGCAAAACTGGGCAGGGTAGGCCGGTTGACCGACCAGAATATGTTTCAGGGCGTCGTTGGCTAGTTGCAGGTCTTTTTCGGTAGCCAGGGTACCCCTTGCTTTTGTTTTCAGTTGACGCTCTACCGGATGTTTTACCGTCGTTCTTTTGCGGTAGTACGCCAGCAGTTCCCGCGCCGCCCGCTCGGGGTTTTGGGCCGAGGCTTTTACTTTTTCCAGGCCGGGGTCGTCCAGGTTCAGGCGGGAGAGGAGAAGGGTAAAATTGAGGGTGTGAAGGAGAGGGGCCAAGCTTATTGTGCAGGTCCTTATGCAGTAACAAAAGTGCATTCACAGTGCCCGTCGCGGTGATACCCTTGCTGTTTAGATATTCTCTTGTGAACTCATCTATGGGCATCTTAGCAAACAATTTTTCCGTACTAAATGCTTCTCGATCTACCAGGAACGTCTCACACAATGTGATCTGCAGATCATCTACCTTCTCTTTCTTGAGCAACCTCGCCAACCATTTCTTGCTGAACTTTGAACTACCTCCATTTCTAGCAGGTGCAGCAGAAGATACTCGTATAGTAGATGTATTAGCTGCAGAATTGGCGACAGAAGCAGAGCACAGTTTAGTTGTATCCGAATGCACTTCGGCGAGAGGGCTCACAGTGGATTGCTCAGTACTTTTGGATGACAATTTTTCAGAGCAATCACCTGCCTGCACTCTGTCAGATGGGATTTCCCCAACCTTTGATTTCTGGGTGTGTGAAGAATGAGCAGATATAGGCGTAGAAGCTGCTAATGGAGGGGCACTAACAGCAGCAATACTAGATTCACTAGGAGGAGAACTCTTCGTAATCG
>CATMVR010000746.1 GCA_950075905.1 uncultured Persicitalea sp.
CATTGACCCAAACGAAGTACGGGCGTATTCTACGCCGGCGCTACCCGATGGACCCGTCAAACCTACCAACTGGTGGCCGGTACCCGGCGAAATCGGATCTACCTCATAGGCCCAGATATTCTCGATCCTGGCGGCATCTTCTTTTTCATTCGCATACACATCCAGCACGTTGGCCATCAACTGATACTTACCGGAACCGATCACCGCATCGGCCTTTTCCAAGGCTTTTGCCCAGTCTTCGTTGTAGAGAGCCGCTTTAGCGTAGAGCGCGTTGACGGCCTCCCGGGTGGGACGTCCTTTTTCCACGGCCGGGTACGAAGGCAGCCCCGCGGCCAGAGCCTGGTCCAGGTCGCTGTATATCTGCCGGTACACTTCCTTAATGGGACTTTTGCCCACGTAGGCTTTGGCTTCGGAGGTACTTGGTTCGGTCTTGATGGGTACATCGCCGAAGTTTTTGGTCAGCATCCAATGGTAAAAAGCCCGTAGAAAATAGGCTTCGCCGATGATCTGCTTTTTGCGGGTTTCGTCCATTTTGGCGTCAGGTACCTTCGTAATAATCCAGTTGGCATTTTCGATACCACTGTACGCCGAAGCCCATATCTGCTGCGGCGACTCATTGGTGCGGCCCGCGCTGCGCTGGGTGGTGTAGGTAGGCTCCACCGTAAAAAGTGTGAGCGTGTTGCGCCCTACCACCGCCCGGGGGTACACCTGATCGGCGCTGTAGTCTGGTACCATCAAAGCCGCCGGACCACCGTACAGGCCGCGCATGGCGTCGTAGACCGCAATCAGGCCCTTGTCGGCATCGGAGGCGGTTTGGTAAAAATTATCGGTGAAGATGGACGAGTATACGGTTTCGTCCAGTTCACAGGAGGTCATGCCCACGCCCAGCAATAACATGGGGAGGGTTTTGTATAGGGATTTGAATCTTATTTTCATGTTCGATTTCTTTATATAGTCTTTTTAAAACCTATCAGCACCTATCTAAAAAGTGAGCTGTATCCCTCCCAGGAACGACTTGGCCTGCGGGTACACCAGGTTGTCTATACCGATAGCGGTGTTAGAACCGGCGTAGGTATTCACTTCGGGATCAAAGCCGGAGTAGTTCGTCAGGGTCAGCAGGTTGTTGCCGCTGATGTAAATCCGGGCCCGGCTGATGCCCTTGATCGTCGGCAGGGTATAGCCCAGGCTAATATTTTTCAGCCGGATGTACGAGCCATCTTCCATGGCGTAGTCGGTGATGGGCAGGCGTCCCGCCACAAACGCACTCACGTACTGGTTGCTCGGATTGGTGGGTGTCCAGCGGTTGGCGACGCCTTGCAGCAGATTGCGCTGTCCCAGCGGATTCTCGAACGAAAGCCGGCTGATGTTATAAATATCGTTGCCCTGCGAACCGGAGAAGAAGGCACTGAAGTCAAAATTCTTATAGGTCAGATTGGTAGAGGCTCCGAAGATAAAATTAGGATTGGGGTTGCCTGTAATAATCTGATCCATGGAATTGATGGCCCCGTCGTTGTTCAGATCTTTGACTTTATGGCCCCCTACCCGACCGTCGTAGCCGGGGATAATGGCGTCGCCGGTTTGGTTGATGCCGTCAAACACGTAGGTTTTGAATACCCCCAGCGGCTGACCCACACTGAGGATGGAAGAGTTGGTAACGAAGCGCTCCTGGGTGGTACCTCCGTCCAGATCCAGTAGCTTATTGCGGTTGGCGGTGAGGTTGCCCGACACCGACCAGCGCACCGGGCCGTTCAGGATATTGGCATTGGCCGAAAACTCAAAGCCTTTGTTTTCCAGCGAGGCAAAGTTGCCGGTAATGCTCCCATAGCCCGACGACAAAGGCAGCGTCTTCACGTACAGCAGGTCGTCGGTGCGCTTGTGGTAGTAGTCCATGATGATAGACAGGCGGTTGTTGAAGAGCCCGATGTCCAGGCCAATGTCCGTCTGGGTCGATTTCTCCCAGCGAAGGTCTGGATTTGAGATTCCCGTAGGGCTGATAGCCGTCTGAAATGCATTCCCCAGGTTGTATCCTCCACCCGAGCTTACCGTAGCCAGTGACTGGTAGGGCGAAATCCCGCCGGCGTTTCCGGTGATGCCGTAGCTGGCACGGAGTTTCATATCCGACATCCATTTTACATTTTGCAGAAAATCCTCTTCAATGATACGCCAGGCCGCCGATATGGCCGGGAAGAAACCGTACTTATTGTTAGTTCCAAACTTGCTCGACCCGTCCACGCGGGCGGTCAGGTCCACGAAGTACTTGTCGCGGAAACCGTAGTTGATCCGTCCCATGTAGGAGTCAAGGCGCTGCTTGGAGCGGCCGCTGCTTACGGTACGGTTCAGGGCCAGCTGCAATGATTCGTTTCTGGTAGCATCGTTGGGGAAGCCCGTTGCGCTGATGGAGTTGAAATTTGAATTCTCGACCTGCGAGGCAAATACGCCCGTGAATCTCAGGCTGTGGTCTTCGCCAAACTTCCGGTTATAGGAAAGAATACTCTCGTGCAGCAGTCCCAGGAAGTTGGAGTTAGACTTGGCCGCCGAACCCGAATTGGCGTTGATGTCGTTGGTATTGATTATCGAAAGGGGTGAATAAAAATCATTCAGCTGCGTTTGAATGTCCGCGTTGAAGGACGCCCGATAGCTTAGGCCCGGCAGCAGCTGATATTCGCCAAAGAGGTTGACCAGCGTGCGTTTGATGTCGCGTTGCCGCAGGATTTCGGTAAAGTTCAGCGGGTTGACTACCTCACGGTATTGCCCGTTGCCCTGCTCGCCAAAGGGGTACACCGAGCCATCGGCCCGATAGGGTTGCAGGGTAGGAGGTGCTCCAACGGCCGCGCCGAGTACACTGCCTGTTACCACGCC
>CATMVR010000747.1 GCA_950075905.1 uncultured Persicitalea sp.
CGAAAGCCACAACGCCGAGAGTGATTTGAGTGTAGATATGCTCAAAGCACTCAACCCTAGCTACATCCTGGACCTAACGGCCACGCCCAAGGAAAACGCCAACATTGTGAGCATGGTATCTGCCCTGAAGCTCAAAAATGAGAACATGGTAAAGCTGCCGATCATTGCCTACAACCACAAGGAGAAGACCGAAGTTATAGACAGCGCCCTACACCTTCGGCACAGCTTGGAAACCATGGCCATTGCTGAACAGAAAGCCGGCGGGAAGTACATACGACCCATCGTGCTCTTTCAGGCTCAGCCCAAAACGGGCGAGGAAAACACGACCTTTGAGAAATTGAAGGCAATGCTAATCAAGGCAAAGATCCCGGAGGAACAGATCAAGATAAAGACCGCCACTATCAACGAGCTGAAAGGGGTTGACCTGATGTCTCCCAAGTGCCCCGTTCGCTACATCATCACCGTAAATGCCCTAAAAGAAGGTTGGGATTGCCCCTTTGCGTACGTTCTTGCCTCCCTTGCGGATAGGTCTTCCGCTGTGGATATTGAGCAGTTAGTAGGCCGCGTTTTGCGTCAACCCTACGTGACATCACACCAGCACAAGCTGCTGAATATGTCGTACGTGCTGACCGCCTCCCTGAAATTTGAAAGTACCCTGCAAAACATCATTCAGGGATTGCAGGCGGCAGGCTTCAGCGAAAAGGACTACCGGGCCGAGAATAAGGCAGGTCAAGAAGTAGTTTCTGAAACCAACGAGAAAGTAGTGCCCGGCTGGAATGGAACATCCGAGACTGACCCGGACGAAATAGACCCAGGACGGATCAGCTTTGACCCCACATCTCCTGAGCCGACTGATTCAAAGCAGGAAAAAACTACTCCTTACGATGCTTTGGGTGATATAGTGACAATGGCGGAAGAAGAATCCCAGAAGTCGGAGGAGCAAATGAAACGTTTGAAAAACAACCCCTCTGACCCAATATTTTCCGACATGGCCGATAAAGTAGTTTTTTACTCAATGCGTGAAGAAATGGCCTCTGCTGCCGAGAGCATTACTCTTCCAAAGTTTTATCTTAAAATTGAAAGTACCGGTCTTTTGGCCGGAATTGGAGGAGAAACCGAAGTAACTAGAAATAGCTTACTCAAAGAATTCAAACTAACCGGTAACGATACTACGCTCAACTTTGGTGCCTTGTCTGCTGAAGTATACCAAATAGACATAGAAGCGGGTGCTAATCCTGGAAGCTACCGTCCTGCTGCGGCAAAAATCAAGAAAGGCGAAGATCGTACTTTAATCATGGAGCACATCCTTTCACAGCCCCGGAGCCGCCAAATAAGGGATATTGCCCATAGATTAAAAAACAATTTGGGAGAAATGAATCCTATTTCTGAACAGGACATTACAAAATACCTAACTCGGGTTTTGGAGGACCTATCTCCTGACGATTTCCGAGAGATTTTAAACCGTGAACTAAGTTTCGCCCGAGTGCTACGGGCCAAGATTCAAGGTTTTATGGATGATTATGCTGAAAAGCGCTTTAAGCTGTTCCTGGAAACCGGAAAAATTTACATGAAGCCGGTATGGAAGTTTCCAGCGCATATCGTTCCTGGCAACACGGGACCAAATATAGTCAAGTCGCTCTATGCAAAGGAGGGATCCATCAACCCCTTCGAGCAACGTGTGTTGATGGATGTGGCCAGCTTTGACAATGTACTGTTCTGGCATCGAAACTTGGAAAAAGGGAAGGGGTTTGCCATAAATGGTTTCAAATCCAACCATTACCCGGACTTTATCATCCTTACGACATCCGGGAAGATCATCCTGCTAGAAACCAAAGGTGATCACCTTGACAATTCGAATAGTGCCGCCAAAGTTAGGCTGGGCAATACCTGGGCTACTCAGGCTGGCCCTAACTTTCGGTACTACATGGTATTTGAAAAGAATGCTATCGAGGGAGCCTATACGTTGGAACAGTTCAAAGAGTTGATGGAGGGATTGTAAAAAAGAAATCGAATAGCTATTACATGACGTTTAAAATTTTCCATCTACCTGGTGGCATCGCCAGAGCTGACGATGTGATATCCAAATACATCACAGAAGAAGGAAAAGGCTTGAACCATTCTCTCAGTATTTTTTAGAGCTATGATAAAATTCAGTCAAATGGATGATGAAACCTTTATTTTTGCGAATAAGGTCCTCAGCGAAAACGACACGCTGGAATTCAAAAAGTTTCTTGCTGACCTTAGAGCGAAATCGTACTTGGCTTTAATAATTAATGAAAACTACTATGGCCCTGATTCTTCCGGTAGAGCTGATGGATACTAACCGTCGATTCTCTATTCGACCCTACTCCAAGTATACCCTCCGCACGATGTACGGCGAAACACAGAAAACCTTTTTGAGGTATTATTTGAATGATCCTGAAACCAAGGAGGAGCTGCTAAAATTGGGCTATAAGTCCCGTAGTAAGGTGCTCAGCCGTAAGATGGTGGAGACTATTATCCACTTTCATGGTGAGCCTTGAAATCCAAGAACAAGACACAAAAAAAGTCAAGAAAGCAAAATGCCATTCTTGACTCTAGTTCTCAAATATCCGTCACTACTGCTCAACTTTACCTTTTCGATTTCTGTCCCAGACACCCTGTATGGGACAGTATCAGACGCTTGTTAGACAGCGTCTTACGTAATTTGGGCCTACAAATGGTAGACTGTCCTGCACTGTCTCTGGCGGTGGTAGTTTCCGAAGATTGGCCAGCACCCAGATTGAGGGCCATCCAGTCCCCGATAACCTGTGAAATGTGTTGTGGCTCTTTCATGGTATGGATCATTTTGGGTTCATGGGACTGTCCCATG
>CATMVR010000748.1 GCA_950075905.1 uncultured Persicitalea sp.
ACATTGTGGAGCAGCACGTACATAATATCGACGTGGCCAACTGGGTGAAAGGCGGGTATCCCGTGGAAATTCAGGGTACGGGCGGCCGCGAGGTGCGCGATGGTAAGAAGTACGGTGAGATTTTTGACCACCACATGCTGGACCTGGTATATGCCGACGGCACCACTATTTCGAGCCAGTGCCGCCACTACGAGGGTACGTATAGCCGCGTAGACGAGGCTTTTGTGGGTACCAAAGGGCGTATCGACAGCTTCTCAAACAAGAGCACCGTTTTGAAAGACTACAAAGGCGGGGTTATTTATGCCCACGACAGCAAGGGCGATATCAACCCCTACCAGGTAGAGCACGATGAGCTGTTTGAGGCCGTAGCCAAGGGAGAGTATAAGTTTGCCGACGCCGAGCGTACCGCCAAGAGCACCATGACGGCCATTATGGGCCGGATGGCTACCTACTCCGGCAAGCTGGTTAAGTGGGATGAGGCGCTGAACTCTGACATGAACCTCTTCCCCGACAAACTCGCCTGGGACGCTATGCCGAAGGTACTGCCCGACGAAAACGGACTGTATCCCGTAGCCGTTCCCGGCAAGACCCGGGTGATCTAAGCCGGCCATTGGTCTTTTAATACTTTCTAAAAAGTCAGCGGAGGTACTCCTTCCGCTGACTTTTTATTTCAGGGTATTCCAACTTTTCACACTTCCGTTGTTCATTTCCAGCAACCACACTTTCACATTCGGGAAATTTTCAACAATTCTCTTCGAGTCCTCAATTCCCGCTACGCTAAAAGCCGTGGCCAATGCATCTGCCAGTGTACCATTTGGGGCTATTACGGTAGTGCGTACATGGTAGCGCAGCCCGACGCCCGTTTGGGGATTTACTATATGCGAATACCGCACTCCCTCGTGTTCCAGATAGCGGTACGTGGCTCCGGAGGTGGCGATACCTACGTTGGAAAGCAGTAGCGTGGTGGTCGAGTCTGCGGGCAGGCCGGAAGTGATTTCTACTTCCCAGCCCGGTTTTCCGGGTGGAGGTTCGGCCAGGGTGAGGTCGCCGCCCGCATCCACCAGCACAGCGTTTATTCCCAGCTTTTTCAACACGGCCACAGCCTCATCGGCCGCGTAGCCCTTGCCAATGCCCCCTACGTCAAGGCGCATACCCGGCTGAGTGAGCTTCACTTTCTGCCCCTGCGGCCTAAGTTTCATATAGCGATAGCCAACGGCCTGCCGGGATTCTGCCACCACATCTGGCGACGGAAACACATTTCGCCGCAGGGCTCGCCGCCATAGCTGCACCACGGGGCCAATGGTAATGTCAAATGCACCGCTGGTTCGTTGGCTCACATCCTTCGACAGGGAGATTGCCCGGTACAAATCGTCACTGACAGGTACCCATTTTCCGCTACCCGACTGCGCCGAGAGCCGGTTGATCTCGCTCCCATCACGGTAGTCACTCAGTACCTCATTGAGCGCTTCTATGCGGCCGAAGGCCAGCAACGCGGCCCGCTGGGCCAGTGTATCACTCGTTGTGTAAAACACCAGGCGAAAGGGCGATCCCATCAGGCCTTTCTCAAATTCGTAGCGTTTTTCCTGCGCAAAAATTTCCTCCGGTAAGTAGATTAGAATCAGAAGGATGCTTATCTTTAAATACGGGAAAAATAGGCCTATTTTTTCCTGATCTCTTAACGAAGCACACAATCGGGTGAAGTTAACTATCTTCAACGCATTACTTATTCTGGCCATCGGCATGGTCGTGGTTCTCACGGGGGTACTTCTCCAAGTCGAACAGCAGCACCTGGCCAATCCCCTCATTTTTACCGGTCTTTTTTTTGAATTCATCGGAACCTTATGGTTCGTTTTGAGCCTGTATCGGCGCCGACGGGGCTAAATTCGACTAGCCTGCTGGCGCATATAAAAATCCAGCATCACCAGCGCCGCCATGGCTTCTACAATAGGTACCGCCCTGGGCACCACGCAGGGGTCATGGCGTCCTTTCCCTTGTACCACTACTTTCTCGCCCTCTTCATTGACACTGTCCTGATCCTGCATGATAGTAGCTACGGGCTTGAACGCTACCCGAAAGTATATATCCTCACCGTTGGAAATACCGCCCTGTATGCCGCCGGAGTGGTTTGTTTTCGTATACACCTTCCCGTTTTCGTCCTGATAAATGGCATCGTTATGTTCTGACCCGTACATTTCCACACCGTCGAAACCGCTGCCGTACTCAAAGCCTTTGACGGCATTGATGCTCAGCATGGCTTTGCCCAGCTCGGCGTGCAGCTTGTCAAAAACGGGTTCTCCCAGGCCTACGGGTGTCCCTTTGATAACGCAGGTTACCACGCCACCGATGGAGTCTCCTTTCTTGCGGGTTTCGTCAATGTAGTCAAACATTTGTTCGGCCATAGCCGGATCGGGGCACCGTACAGCGTTTTCCTCCGTCCGGGCCAGATCGAGCTCCTGATAGCCTTTTTCCAGTTTCAGCTTACCTACCTGCGATACGTACGCCTGTACGCTCATGCCGAGCTTGGTAAGCACCAGCTTGGCTACGGCTCCGGCGGCTACGCGGGCGGCTGTTTCGCGCGCTGAGCTGCGCCCGCCCCCGCGGTAGTCGCGAATGCCATACTTAGCCTGGTAGGTGTAGTCGGCGTGGGAAGGGCGAAAGACGCTTCGCAGATGCTCATAGTCCTTGCCCCGCGCATCCTCGTTCCAGACCCCGATGAGTATCGGCGTACCCAGGGTCAGCCCGTCGAAGACGCCTGAGAGGAGCTCGGCCCTGTCGCCCTCGCGACGCTGGGACGATATCTCGCTCTGGCCCGGCCGTCGCCGGTCAAGCTCCCTCTGGATCTCGTCG
>CATMVR010000749.1 GCA_950075905.1 uncultured Persicitalea sp.
ATACCCATTTTCTACTGAGGTGTGGCCCCGCTGGGGCCGCTTTTGATCTTGAAAAATTCTTTCGTACACTACTAATTCAGAATTCAGAATTCAGCATTCAGAATTCCTTTCGCGTTGCCTAGCAGGCGTTTGGCGCGGAGGAAGCGATTTTTCTCGAACTCGTCGTAGTTGGGGGCGGCGGGGTCCATGCTGCTGACGCGTACCTTGCCCGAGGCATGGATAAACTCCTGATTGCCGATCCACATACCTACGTGCGTGACTTTTTCGGGGGTATCGGTCGTGGCCTGGGTGCCGAAAAAGAGCAGGTCGCCGGGGCGCAGGTTGGAAAAACCATCGGCGGTATCGAGCAACTCACCGGTATGTACCTGCTGGGAGGCGTCGCGCGGCAGTACCCAGCCGTTGAGGTAGTAGATGGTTTTGGTGAAGCCGCTGCAATCTACCCCCTTGTAGGAAGTACCGCCCCAGAGGTAGGGCAGGCCCATCATGCGTTTGGCGGTGCCGACCAGTTTTTCTTCGCTGATGGCGAGCGAGGCCAGCCACTCCTGGTACGGGCGGGCGTCCTGGCGAGCCACGTAGGCGGTGCGGCCGTCGGGGGACTGCACGTGGAAGAAATCCTCTCCTGTCGCCAGCAGGGCCAGCTGATTGCCCGCCACCAGGTCCGAAACCAGCTGACTGGCGGCGTCGGGCTGCTCGTAGGAGAATGTATAGGGGGCCAGCACCATTATTTTCTCCCGGTTTTGCCAAACGGCAAATTCCGCTTCGGTCAGGCGCTGAAAACCGCCCCAGTCGAGCCACGAAATGTAGTGGTCGGGCGTTTGCACCAGGTACCAGCCGCCGTCTTTGTCGAGTACTTTCAGGGTCATACCCAGCAGGGCCTGCGTGGCCAGTTCGGCGGCATGGCGGGGCTGCGAGCGAAGGTTGGCCACGGAGATGGTCACCACGCCGTAAATTTGCTCGCCCAGCGCTTCTGCGGGCAGCAGTTGTATACTATCGGTGTAGGCAACGCGGGCGGCATCCAGCTTTTTGAGCAAAGCCTGCCGGGCTTCGGGGAGGTTGGTCTTTCCCCTTAGGGTACCGTTGGCGTCGGCTTCTACGCGAAAAAGGGCCACCCGGCCGTCGGGGGCGTACTGCTTTCGGATTTCGTCGATATAGGTTTGCATAGGGCTACGGGGCTGGGCGCGGAGGGAGCCCACGCCCAAAAACAGCGAACAAAGTAAGAGGATGTGTTTCATAACGGCGAAAGTTCTTTATTTTTACCGGAAAAGCATCTGTTTTTCTCATGATATCCAGTCGGCAACTTACATTTTCCTATTCACCTACCAAAAAATTCGCTTTTCCTGATCTGCATTGTAACGACCGCGAGGCCCTGCTTATTCTGGGACAATCGGGTTCGGGCAAAACGACCCTGCTCCATTTGCTGGCGCTGCTACTGACGCCCGGATCGGGTGAGATCAGCCTGAACGGCCAGTCGCTGCGCAACCTTACGCCGGCCGATGCCGCGCGGGTGCGGGCCCGGCAGCTGGGGATTATCTACCAGCGGGCGCACTTCGTAAGCTCGCTGAGCGTACTCGACAATATTCTACTGGCCAACTACCTGGCCCACCAGCAGCAGGACAAACACAAGGCGGCCTACCTGGCCGATCAGCTGGGGTTTGCGGAGCATCTGTTCAAAAAGCCCCACGAGCTGAGCCAGGGCGAGCAGCAGCGGGTGAGCATTGCCCGGGCACTGATGAACGATCCGGCGGTGATTCTGGCCGACGAGCCCACCGCCAGCCTCGACGACCTGAACTGCCGAAAGGTGGTAGCGCTGCTGAAAGAGCAGTCAGAGTCCATCGGCGCCAGCCTCGTGGTGGTGACCCACGATCGGCGGTTGAAGGATGAGTTTTCGAAGCAAGTGAGTTTGGGAGTTTAGGAGTAAATAATTAAACCGCTAAGACGCAAAGGCGCGAAGAATTCGCAAAGCCTCCTAGCGTCTTAGCGGTAAAAAAGTCAGATAAATGAATCTTCTTAAAATAAGCTGGGCGAATTTAAAGGAAAAGAAGCTCAACAGCTTTCTGAGCGGGTTGCTGCTCACGCTGGGCATCGGGATTATCTCCCTGCTACTGCTGCTCAACAAGCAGCTCGATGAGCAGTTTACCAAAAACATCAAGGGCATCGATATGGTGGTGGGCGCCAAGGGGAGCCCGCTGCAACTGATTCTATCGAGCATTTACCAGATCGACGCCCCCACGGGCAACGTGCCACTGGCCGAGGTGAATAAGCTACGCAGGAATCCGTTTGTGAAAACGGTGATTCCGCTTTCGATGGGCGACAACTACCGGGGCTTCCGGATTGTGGGCACCACGCCGGCCTATATCACGCACTACGAGGCGGAGGTAGCGGAGGGGGTGCTGTTTTCTGACCCGCTGGAAGCCACGCTGGGCAGTAAGGTAGCCGAAGCCACCGGCCTCAAGCCCGGCGACACCTTTGCCAGCGCCCACGGGCTGGACGAGGAAGGCGACGCCCACGGGGAGGTACAGTACCGGGTAGTGGGTATACTGAAGCCCAGTAACTCGGTGGCAGACCAGCTGATCCTGACGGATCTGAGCAGCGTGTGGGCCATTCACGGGCACGGCGAGGTACCCCCACCGGGTGAGAAGCGCAACGACCCCGCCCACGAGGAAGCCATGGCCCCCGGCGGGAGCGTACCCCTGACGGCCGACGACAAGGAGGTGACAAGCGCCCTGATCAAGTTCCGGAGTCCGATGGGGCTGGTGGCCCTGCCCCGGCAGATCAACGCCAACACGTCCATGCAGGCGGCCCTGCCAAGTATCGAGATTAACCGGCTTTTTGCCCTGCTGGGGG
>CATMVR010000750.1 GCA_950075905.1 uncultured Persicitalea sp.
TCGTAGAAACCTTGGGAATTGGCAACGCCTCTGCCCCCTTCCCGCACAATCTTATCGATCAGCTCAGGTACTTCGGTGCTGTTGTTGAGGGTTGGAAACAGCCGCTGCATCACGGTATGGTAGGCGGGTACACCCGTGAGGTCCATCCAGCGAAATATCCCCACGAAGGTCATAAAATAGCCCGCATTGTTGCGGCAAGAGCGGTCCACGTCCTCTACGGTGGCGTAGCCATTCTCTACCAGACTGATGGCCTCGCGGTACATGGCGTACATGAGGCGGTTGGTGATAAACCCCGCAATATCCTTCCGGACCAGGATGGGCTCCTTGGCCCAGCGGTGCGAAAGTTCGTAGAGGTACTCTCCATTGGCAATATCGGTATCGTCGCCGCAGATGATTTCCAGAAAACGGGTGGTATGGGCGGGTTCGGTCCAGTGCAGGCCCAGAAACCGGGCCGGGTGTTGCGTGAGCTTCTGTAAGGTACTGATCGGGATGGCTGATGTATTGCTGGTGAGCAGGGCCGTAGGGTCGAGGTGGGCTTCGATTTTTTGGTAGACAGCCTCCTTGATTCCGACATTTTCGATGGTACATTCTACCACCAGCCGACAGGATTTTAAAGCGGCATAGTCCTCGGTAATGGTCAGTAGTTTGAAGTAGTAGTCGGGCGGCTCGGGGGCCAGTTGGTTCTGAAAAGCCTTTTCCAGATGCTCCCGGATGCGGCTTTCGGCGTGGTCGAGGTCGGCCGGGATGGGGGCCAGGGCTACCACCGGATGGCCCGCCAAAAGGAAGCAGGTGGCGATGCTGCAGCCCATGAGCCCCAGGCCCACAACGGCAATCGGTATTTCTTGGGTGTTTGTCATTTTGAAGTAGGTTGCTGCCGAAGGCAGATGTCCTATTCCAAAGGGTTGGTGGAGGATTTTTTACTAGGCAGTTTAATAAATATCACCGCAAAGACGCGATAGTCGCGAGGACTTTCTATCTTATTAACTCTCTCTTTGCTATACCAATGAACCAAGCTTTGCGCCTTTGCGTCTTTGCGGTTTTTTGTTTTACGCCGGAAATTCTAAAATCCTCTTTCAAGAATTCACCCCCCCTACTTAAACATCGAAAAGTTCATCGTCGTCCCAATTCGGAAAACGGTGGTCTGGTAGCGAAATCCTTCAAAGCTATTGGCTACCTCTACCCTGAAAGGGAAGCGAATGCCTACGTCAAGCCCGTAGCCCAGTTCGGTGTAGTTGTTGGAAGTCGGGGTAGCGAGGTAATGTACAAAGAAGTTTTCTTTAATGCCCATGATGCGGAACCAGGTGAGTTGCGTCAGCAAAAATTGCCTCAGCTCCATCAGCAGGTGGGCTTCCACATACTCTCTGGAAGTACTGAACCGGTAGTAGTCCAGCATCCGGAAGGTACTGACCGGGTCGCCGTACTGAAAGAAAAACTGGTTGCCGGCAAAGTGAGCAAAATCGGGAAACTGCACGGCCCGGTCATTCAGGAAAGCACCGGCCGTTACGTTGTAGCTCAACTTGCTCCGTACTCCCGTGGCGAAGCCGTGTGATATACCAAGCCGCACGAAATCAAAATTGACGTCGCTGCCAAAACTCCCGCTGATACCCTTGCGGTAGGTAGCCGACAACTCAGGCGAATCGTCGTCATAGTAGGTTTTTTTGCCGTTTCTGATCCGGTACTTCTGCCAGGGCTTCCAGGAAGCCGACAATCCGACGGTCAGGGCCTGATGGGCGGGCATTTCGGGGGTAATGCCGCCGGGTTCGGTTCTCAGTTCCTCATTCAAAGGTATATTAGACGTAAACGCCCGGTTTCTCCAATTGATCAGGTGGTAGGGATCGGTATTTTCCCGGTTGTTCAGCGCCCGGCGGTCGGCGTATTCGAGCTCCGCTTTTAGTTTGAAATGGTCATTCTCCCGATTGGTTTTAAAGTCCAGCCGGGCAAAGTTTTTTTCGTAAATCTTGATAAAATTCTGTTCAAACAGCAGGGTCGTGAAGGTGTTCAGACCCGGCGACATCGGACTATCCGGATTGAACTGAGCTACGGTTTGCCCGCCGGTGAACCGAAGGGAGTTTCGTTTCCAGGCATACTCCGCCCCGCCCGTGGCCATGAGTTTTTCGCGGGCCATCGAGTAGCGCGTCAATCCACTAAGCGACAGTTCTCCTATTTTTCGAAGCGGTACCTTAGGGGTCCCTCCGGTAGGCTTTTGTGCTGTTTCTACCCTACTGGCCGCTGGCTTTCGCAGGGTGTAATGCAAAACCAGACCGGTGCCATCAAACACCAGCCCTTCCACCGTATTGAGTTGAATCCCCGTGAGCGGACCCTTGTATTCGAGTTTCCACGGACTCTTTTTACCCAAACGAAAGGTATGGCCAGTGATCACTCCACCGATTACTTTGGAAAAATCTCCTTTTTTCTGCCGGGTCGAATCCTTGCCCGCAGTTTTGAGACTATCGCGCTGCGCTTTGGAGCCTTCGTTGATTATGATCAGGCTATCCAGCCGGGTGTAGCTCTTTACTTCTGCTTTGGTGAGGGGTACCGTCCGGATGGAATCCCAAAAGGCCATGCTACGGGCAACGGCCAGCGAGTCCACTATCGTGGAGTCGCGCCGGGTATTCTCCATATCTACATCTTGTCCTTTCTCCTCTTTTTCTTTTAGCTCCTGCTTTTCGTACTCCCGCATAAGTTTCCGCAGGTTTTTGGCCGAAAACTCCTTTTGTTTGGTAACCAGGTCTTCCAGTTTCTCAGTTTTGATCTCCCGGTTGGTTAGTCGGGCTTTTTTGACTTTTTCTTTCTCTTTTTTTACATCCAGCACTACAATGTCGGGCTGGAAGGCCGGGT
>CATMVR010000751.1 GCA_950075905.1 uncultured Persicitalea sp.
AACTGGGACAAGGTAGCCGAGCATCTGAAAAACGCTAAATAATAACCTGATCTTAGTGGTTTCGATCACAAAAAAAGTCCCCTCGTAGATCTACGAGGGGACTTTTTTTGTGGAGAATGCCCAACCTGCTTAATTGCAGTACTCGCTGATTACTTTATAGGAAGGAGTATACCCAAGCTCACCAGCTTTGCTCAAATCCAGGCAACCGCCATTGACGTCACCCAGGCTGTGCTTGATAATGCCACGCACGTAGAAAGCTTCGGAATAGTTGGGACGAAGCTTGATGGCGTTGCTGCAGTCCAGAATCGCGCTCATTTGGGCGCCCATGGCCGAGTTAACCAATCCGCGCGAAAAGTACGCCTCGGCGTAGATCGGGTTGAGCTCAATGGCACTGTTCATGTCCACAATTGCGCCCTTGCTATCGCCGCTTTTGCTCTTGCTGATTCCCCGGATAAAGTAGGCTTCGGCCCGTTCGGGAGAAAGTTCGTTGATTTTGATGCTCTCCTGCACCACACTCCGCAGATTGTCCAGCACGCCCCGGTTGATGGGCCCGGTGTAGCTGATCTTCTTGGGGTCGGTGGTAAATGAGTTGTTTATTTCTACGGCTTTGGTGAGATCCTGAATGGCACCGCGCTGATCATTGATTTTGCTTTTGGCAAATCCCCGTCCATAGTAGGCATCCACATTTGAGGGATCGAGTTCAAGGGCACGGTTATAATCCGCGATAGCCCCCTCAAAGTCATCCACTTTCACCTTAGCAAACCCCCGGCTGTTGAACGAAGGCGCATCTGCCCGGTTCAGATCGACAGCCTTGGTCAAATCCGCAATAGCCCCTTTGAAGTCACCGAGCTTGGTTTTGGCGTAGCCTCGGCCGGCGTAGGCGCCCTGCTGCTTGGGGTTCAGATCGATGACCTTGGTGTAATCGGCCAGTGATCCGGCGTAATCTTCCAGGCTCTGCTTGGTGCTGCCCCGGGCGTACAACGACAGTACATCGTTCGGGTCGAGGGATACCGCTTTGTCGAAATCCTGCAAAGCCCCCTTCTCGTTGTCAAGCTTTGCCCGGCTCACACCCCGGTTGTAGTACGACTTGGCATCATCAGGATTCAGCTCGATTGCCCGGGTGTAGTCCTGAATCGCCGCCCGGTGGTCGCCCTGCATGCTTTTACTTACGCCCCGGCTCTGAAAATAAACGGCTTCTTTGGAATTGATTTCTATGGAACGGTCATAGTCAAGAATGGCCCCGCGGTGATCTTTGAGGTTTGCCTTGGCAAGTCCGCGATTGAAATAGCTGGGGGCATGGTCAGGATTCATGGAAATAACTGCACTATACGATTGTAAAGCACCCGCAAAATCGCCCGAGCGCGCCTTGGAATTTCCTTCTTCAAAAAACTCGGCGGCAGACCTTTGAGCGCTTACCTGATTTACAGCACAAATCCACAGGACAATCAGGATACAGTTTGCAAAATACTTTTTCATGTAGGAGAGAAGAATTAACTGAGGTTTTACATTGTAAACTTTATGAAGCATTAAAAGTATTTAAAATCAGCCTTAAGGGCAAAACTTACCACTGTTATTTTTGGTAATATTTCTGAAACCGATGCTATACTTCCTATTGCTGTCTTCCGTCTGACAAGTACCAAATAGTTTTTTTGAAGATTATTTATTAAAAATAACCTTTGTATCGTTAAGTTTACAGAATATATCGGGGCAAAGAGCAAATTTTCTCAGTAATAAAATTTCAATCTCACTTTTTAATTTACTGAATGCCCTAATCCCTATGTAACCTTTCCCGGATCTATAAAAAATAGATTTGCCTCCTGAATAAAAAAATGACTGTGTCTTATGGACTTAGACGACTTTAATTGTGGTAGTGACTTCAGCGATGATGCGTATCGTCAGTACCAGCAGCAGAAAGAACGCATCGATCAACTGCCGGTAATGGTAAAAGCAAGGGAAATATTCGAGATTACCTACGCGCTGACCGAGGCTTTTGAAGCTGACGACGATAGCCTACGGCTACGGGAAAGAATGATGGAGTCGGCATGCACGCTTGGGCCCAAAATTGCGGGGGCCGAAGCAGGCGACTTCTACACGATTCGCATGGAAAATGCCGTTCTGATAAAAATGAGTGCCCGGGATTTGCAGGCTCAGAATTCGCTGCTGATGAGTGAAAACCTGGTAGATGCCTCCTATACCCTGCTGCTGCGAAAATCAATTCAGGACTTTCGCGAGCTATTTGTGGAGTGGGTCGCTTCGTTTGACAGAAACAACGACATCGAAGACGGTTGGGGAACTTTGTTTCGGTAATCGTCATTTTTTTGGTACATTCCTTATTGATCAAATCGAATTCTGAGCTTATGAAATCCAACAAAAATTATATTTTCATTGTGCTGGCAGTGGTAGTAGGCGCGGCGGCCGTGTATTTCAGTCTGCGCAGCACCGGCAATGAGGCCGCTACGGCTCCTCCCGAAACGGAGGCAGCCCCCATGGCCTCACCCGATTCGCCGTATATGACCCTGAGCGATCTGAAAGGCAACGCCGTGGCGATGGATACCTCCAAACTGGTGTTTGTGAACCTGTGGGCTACGTGGTGCGGCCCCTGTAATGCCGAAATGCCCAGCATCGAAAGCCTTTATGAGCGCTACAAGAATAACCCCAAGATGGCCTTCTACGTAGTTTCAGACGAGGATGCCTCCACGGTGCTGCCGTTTCTCGAAAGGAAAGACTATGACCTTCCTTTTTATCTCTACAATGGGGCCTACCCCGCTGCCATGAGTGGCAACGCTATTCCCCGTACGTATATGGTGCGCAACGGTAAGGTACTGGTAGAGCAGGTA
>CATMVR010000752.1 GCA_950075905.1 uncultured Persicitalea sp.
TGGGCTTGTTTCCTGGCTCAGTCGGTTCATGGGGATATCTATTGAATTTCAACGTGTTTGGAAAGCGTGGAAGAGCCGGTATCGATTCGGATCAGGTACCTTCCCGGCGGAACGAAGGGTAGGTCAAACGTGTACCTGTGATCTCCCGGCACGGACGCCGTGGTAAATCGCTTCAAAACCGTGCCATTCAGGTTTATCAGTTCAAATCTGATCTGATCCTGATCGCTTCGGCTGGTGAGATCGATGTAGACGACTCTTTCGGTCGGATTGGGATAGAGGTTGGCAACGGCCAGCGAAGAATCAAGCGACGAAACAACATCGGCCATATCAAATTTACACAAAAACACATCGCGGCCGTTGAGGGTAATGGTTTTGGTCCACTGCTTGTGGGTAACGGTCAGCTGGGTTTGCTGGTTTTCGGTGGCGTAGGTATTTTGGGCGGCAATAAGAATCTGTCCGTTTTTGACCACCCCCCGCCAAATGGGATTGCGCTGCTCCATATGATCGCGGGCCGACTGAGGTATAACCAGCTCGTAGTTTCCCTCAAACATATCAGAAAATTGGGAGAGCCGGTACAGTCCCCCGATAAAATACTCATAAGTGGCGTAGTTGTGCTGTTCGTTTCGTTCGTAGTAATTGCTATCCCACAGCCATATCCCTTTGGCTCCCGAGAAAAAAGGAAATATGGCGGTAGCCTCAGCCATAAACTTAGGGATGAGCGGGGTGCTGGGGTTGAAGCTAGAATGATACCGCAGCCACACAAACGGAATGATATCCTTGTCGCTCCACGCGCGGTTTACTTCGATCTGAAAAAGCAGGTACGACAGGTAGTCTTTTCCCAGCGGGTTTTCGTAGGGATAAAAGTAGTAGGCTGAGGGGGTCAGAAAGTCCATGTAGTTGTAGAAACTCCCCCCAATTTTACCAGATTCGTCCTGCATCAGATAATGGGTTCTTTCGCGGTTGGTGGTCCAGTCTTTCCAGCTGTTAGAAGGGATATTAAGCCAGGTACCCCGTACGGGAACATCACTATAACTACTCAGCTTCATGGAAGGAGGAAGCCCCAGGTTACGGACATATTTGGCTGGTTCAGTGTACCACCATTTAATATCTTTCTTATAAGTAGTCAGAAACGCATTGTCGGGCAGGTTGCGGTATGACTCCGGAATCCGACCGTCTCTTTTGAGGGCCAGAATGTCCCTGTCCAGTTCCTGAATTCGCTCGATATCCATACAGACAATATCTGCCTTGGGTACTGCCTGCCCCCGGGAGTCGTCGAAAAGATTGGCCAATCCGCGCAGGTAGCTCGACCAATAATTTCGGTAGGCGGTAGTGTCGTTGCCCCAGGGACTTTCCAGACCAGCCACCGACCAGGGTTGATTGCCCGACATGGTGGCCACGCTATTCCAGAGCAGGGCGCGGTTTTTGACGGGTAGGGTACTGCCTTCCGGGCCGCTGAAATAGGCTATGTGACTGAATCCATGCTTCAGCGGTTTGGATTGCTGGTCGTTGAATCGGGGACCGTTGTAAATAATCTTGAAGGGTAGCGAAAATTCGGGAAATTTATCCCATTCAATCGAATTGTTCACCCCTACCGGATTGAAGGTAAAACCCTGGGTACAGGATTGCGCCATGACACCGTGAGGGCTGTAAATCAATGAAATAAACAGGCACAGGCTAAAACCTAACCAAAAAAAACGTCTAAGAGCAGGCATTATTTGTATTTACTAATTCGTTACTTTTGCAAATAACAGCACCACAAACGGCAATCCCTAATTCAAAACAATCAATTCATGAATCGTAGTCTCAACCTTATTCTGGTATGTTTTATTCTACTGCTGACCGTTGGATGTCGGGATAAAAACAACCCGGAACCGAAGAATCTTGCCAAGACAGAAATTCTGGTCAACAACCCCTGGCGCCTGAAAGATGTCACGGATGCTTCTGGTAAATCTATCCCCCAGAATCAGCTCACTATCGAAACCACGGCTATCTATCTGTTTGATATACAGTTTTTCAACAATAACGTCACCAAGGCTATCGATCGTGTGTCGCGGCAGGTGGTCAATGGGGGTACCTGGTATCTGGTTGAAGACGAAAAGCTGCTGGACATTGAGGTAAGTCAGTTCAAGGGTAAATTCACCATCAAAGAACTTACGCGCTCCAAAATGACGCTCTCAAACAATGTGCCAGTCAATGGGGTGTCTCAGCCAGCCAATCTGGTTTTTGAGCCGGTGATCCAGTAAGACTTTATACCCAAAAGTAGAGCGGCAGACAATTCTGTCGCTTTTTTTGTGAAAAAATGTGCTTATTTTGTGGTGCGTTGTCGTAAAAAAATGATTTGCTAATTTCCAATTACTAAACTTTTCTCATTATGTCCAATACTTTGAATCGCGTAGCCCTGGGTTGCGCCCTCATCGGCGCGTTCTCAACCCAGAGCTTCGCTCAAGATGTACCTAAACCCGGCAAAATGACACCCGATATGACCGAATTCTGGGAGCCGGAGGTGAAAACGGTGACCGTACCCCAGAATGCAGCTCCTTCTGACGCCATTGTACTCTTTGACGGCTCCAACCTGAACCAGTGGGTATCCGTAAAAGACCCTTCCAAGCCCGCAGAGTGGACCGTGAAAGATGGCGTTTTTACTGTAAAGAAAGGAACCGGAAACATTCAGACTAAGGACTCCTTCCTTGACTATCAGCTGCACATCGAGTGGAAGGTACCTGCATCCATAACCGGTAAAGGACAGGGGCGGGGCAACAGCGGCCTGTTTCTGGCCTCCACGGGCAAGGGCGACGATGGCTACGAGCTAAAAATCCTAGATTCCTACAA
>CATMVR010000753.1 GCA_950075905.1 uncultured Persicitalea sp.
CAGAGAAATGCGCAGCATATTGATAGCGTACATGGCCATCCAGCTGGTAGCGTCGGCCTGTTGCAGTTTCTTGATACCGGGCGGCATGTGGTTACGGTCAAACACGCCGATGTTGTCCAGGCCCAGGAAGCCGCCCTCAAAAATATCGGTACCGTTTTCGTCCTTTTGGTTCACCCACCAGGTAAAGTTCATGAGCAGTTTCTGAAACGCCCTTTCCAGAAAATCCAGGTCAGGGACGCCGGTTTTTTTCTTGTCGGCCTCAAATACGTACCATACACCCCAGGCATGTACGGGCGGGTTTACGTCGCTAAAACTCCATTCGTAGGCGGGTATCTGCCCGTTGGGATGCATGTAGTACTCGCGCAGTACCACTTGCAGCTGCTGCTTGGCAAAGTGCGGATCCACATGCACGAAGGTAGCGGCATGAAAAGCCAGGTCCCAGGCCGCAAACCAGGGGTACTCCCACTTATCGGGCATTGAAATGATGTTGCGGGCGGTCAGGTGCTGCCAGGCAGCGTTACGCTTGAAATGCCGCAGAGGCGGCGTTTCGTTGGGTTCGCCGTTGAGCCACTTGTAAATATCGAGATAGTAAAACTGCTTGGTCCAGAGCAGGCCACCCATCGCCGCCCGCAGCAGGGCCTTGTGCGCGGGCGACAGGCCTGCGGGCGTGAGGGTATCGTAAAAAGTGTCTGTCTCGGCCCGGCGATTGGCCATCGTACTTTCAAAATCTGTCCAGGGATCCGTGAGGGTACCTTTACTTAGCCGCACTCTGAATACTTTAGAACCACCCGGCGCAATCTCGGCCGTGAGCCACACCGCCGATTTGGTGCCAAGCTTTGCCGGATTTACCGTATCCAGCCCGTTTACCACGTGGTTATTGATTCCGTCCTTCACGAACGCTGACTCGTTGGGTCGGTGAAAAATGCGTTGGCTGTTGGTTTCGTTGTCGCAGAATAGCTGCGAGCCGCTTTCATGGTACAGGTAGTACACCCCGTTGCGCGAGGAACTCGCCCGCAGGCAGTCGGGCGCATACGAGCCAATTTCGGGCTTGCTGAACCAGGCGTTGTGATTCTAGAAGTTACGAAACCACAAGTGCGGCAGTACGTGGATGGTGGCTGGCTCCGGTCCGCGGTTGTGTACCGTTACCTGCATCAAAACATCGTTGATATCGGCCTTGGCATATTCGATATAGCAATCGAAGTAGCGGTTATCCTGAAACAGATCCGTATCCAGCAGCTCATATTCCGGGCTTTGGCGATCCCGCCGGTTCTGCTGCAACAAATCCAGGTACGGAAAAGCCGCCTGCGGGTATTTGTAGAGGTACTTGCAATACGAATGCGTAGGGGAAGAATCGAGGTGAAAGTAAACCTCCTTCACGTCCTCGCCGTGGTTGCCTTCACCGTTGGTGAGGCCGAAGAGTCGTTCTTTTAAGATAGAGTCGTTTCCGTTCCAGAAAGCGGGCGCCAGGCACAGCACCTGATCGCTATCGCAAAAACCACCGATGCCTTCTTCACCCCAGCGGTAGGCATAGCTGCGGGCGAGGTCGTGGTTGATGTACGTCCAGGCATTGCCGTGGGCACTGTAATCTTCCCGCACCGTACCCCACTGCCGTTCTGCCAGATAGGGCCCCCACTTTTTCCATTTTTTACTATTGGCAGATTGAGAAAGGCGTACTTCTTCCATGCTATTCACTACTTCTTACTAGGGTTCAACCTGTAAGTTAGTAGATATTTCGCATAGAACTATCTCAATAAATGTAAATCATAGAGATAATGATTCTTTTTAACATCATTATCTTATTTTGCAAAATATAATTTTATGCATTTTTAATTTATTTCTCTTTATGAATACAGTAAGAACGCAATAGCAATAGTTAATTTTAACTAAATTTTTCTTTCACATATAATTATTCAAGGAAAATACCTCTCCCCTGCTTAAATAGAAAGCTGCATGTGCAGGATAGGATATGGTTTTCCGGTACCATCAAGTTCTGATCTTGACCTTACATGGAAACCAAAATGCTCATAAAACTTACGCGCTTTTCCATTCTGCTCGTTGACATCTACACTTCTGATTTTCAGTTCGTCGATAGCGTATTTGAGTAGCGTTTTCCCAATGCCCTGACCGCGTGCTTGCGGAGCCAAAAAAATCATTTCCAGGCTCTCTCCGGCCACGCCCATGAAGCCCAGAATTTTGCCGTCTTCTGCTTTGACCACCGTCAGTTCTACAAGATCAAACACATTCTCGTCCTGAATCATCTTTTTGAAAAATTCAATGTCTTCTTCGCTCAGGAAATGATGCGTAGCACGTACCGATGCCTCCCAGATAGTCAGGAGGGTTGGGTAGTCGGTTGGCTGAGGGGTGGTTAGGGTGTACATGTTGCGCCAATTGCCTTCACTGCCCTACCCCTACCGGCAGCGCCCCGCGCCAGGCCAGCAGCTGCTTACTCATCTGCTGCACGACTTTGGGATGTTGCGCCGCCACGTTTTGCTGCTCCATGGCGTCTTTCTGTACATCGTACAACTCGGCCTGCGTCCCGTCCGTATTCAACAAAAGCTTCCATTTCCCCTGCCGCAGGGCCAGGTTGGGGCTCACATCTTCGGCGTCGGGCGGGTACCGGAAACTGACGTGATTGCGTCCGTACTCCCAGTAGATGGGCTTCCTGCGGGTCAGTTTCTTCCCAAACCAGGCATCAGACACATCCTCGCCGTCCAACTGTGCAGAGTTGGGCACCGGTGCCTGGGCAATCCGGCAAAAGGAGGGCAACAGGTCGGTACCCGTCATCAGGGCCGTTTCGTTCACCTGTCCCGCCGGTACCTTGCCCGGG
>CATMVR010000754.1 GCA_950075905.1 uncultured Persicitalea sp.
GTTTTCGTAGACCACTAAGGTATGTATTTACGCCCCTTTTTCTATAAATGTCCAGTAGTGTGCAGGCGTACGTCAAAAGGAGCCGGGAATAGCTGGCATTCTTTGTTTTTAAAATGAGTACGGAAAAGATAAAAAATATTGCCTGAAACCCGCTGATGCCGCACATTGGGCGCGGGTGTCATCGGGAATATCTTCCCCCGGAGCAATTCTACCCGCTCATCAAACTGCCATTTAGCGTAGTCAGCGTACGAGTACGTAGCGTTCAGATCCAGTTGCGAAAGATCGGTGATGGTAGCCATGGGTTTGCTTTTTATCAAAAATACGTTGTTGCCAGCAAAGCTGCAACCTGCATGAGTTGTTTGGGTGCCTATACCGCCCTGGTTCGTCGTATTCTTCCGGGCTACGTTGTGCACAGGCCTCCTGAAGGGGGACTGCGTACTGAAGATAAGTGGCCACCGGTGGGCCGGCCCCGTTGCAATGGCCCATCCCTTCCTTTACCCATCTACCCAATTCCAATATAGGGTGAGGAATTGGGCCGGGTTGATGCACTAAACCCCTCCGTTAGCTGGCCGTCATCATCCTACGAAAGACGCCCCAAAATTGTCCTGAACCCTTATTCGAAGGTGTCATGAATTCTATGCAGGGTACCCAGGGGATTTCATTCATTACGCAGGCAAAAAGGATTGAATAGTATGCCTTTTTGAGAAAACAGTACCCGTTCTTACCACTTATTCGTCACTAACCAAGACCGGCGTTTATTGCCCATTTCTTGGTAGTTAACTACAATTCTGACTTTTCAATTTGCGGTTCCGGGCTAAAAATTATAAATTCAAGCGTAGCAGTAAACTCTGCCCCTCCTGGAAAACAATTTTTAAGCGCTAGTGGTACCACCTATTCAAAAATCAATCGCTATTATGCCGTTTGTCAATATGAGCACAAATGGCGGTAACGAATACTTTTGCGATGGGATTACCGAAGAGATCATCAACGCGCTGGCCAGAATCGACCAATTGAAGGTAACCTCCCGGACATCCAGTTTCTATTTTAAAGGCCAAAACATCAACCTCTGCGACATTGGCAAACGGCTGAATGTATCTACCATCCTGGAAGGAAGTGTGCGGCTGGCCGGAGACATGATGCGGATTACCGCCCAGCTTATCAACGTGGCCGACGACTCCCATTTCTGGTCAGAAACCTGGGACCGGAAGCGTGAGAATGTCTTTGAGATTCAGGATGAAATAAGTCTGCTCATTGCCGACAAGCTACGGGAGCATTTCGGGCATCTGGACTATTCGGATCATCTGGCCGAGGTACCTACCACCAATCTGGCCGCGTACGAGTACCTTCTGAAAGGAAAATATACCTTTAACAAGTGGAATCCTGAGGATGCCAACGCCGCCATCAGGTACTTCGAAGAGGCGCTAGCCTTAGACCCTGACCTCATCGAAGCCCATACCGGGCTGGCAGACGGGTACAGTTTTTTGGCCGTAGCCGGCTTTGCTCCCCGCGAAGAAGCCTGGAACAAAGCCATCGGGCACCTGGAGCGTGCAAAGTCCATTGGCCCGAATAATGCTCCGCTCAACTACCTGCTGGCCAATCAGGCCTTTTTTACCGAAGCAAGTTTTGCCGGGGCCATGGAATACGCTCAGAAGTCCATCGCCAGCCGTCCTACCTATTCGGAAGCGCAGCAGTTTATGTCGTTCCTGTACATGCTACGCGGTGACCTGAAAAAGGCCCGGGAGCATCTGCTGTACGCCAAGTCCATCGACCCTCTGAACGCTGAGACAAAATTCTACGAAGCGTATTTCCAGTACCGATCCAAAGACTACGGACTGGCCCAAAAGACCCTGAACGAACTCCTGGAAGTCAATGCCAAAAACCTGCCCGCGCTAATTACGCTGGCCTACGTCCTGCTCAAAAAAGGCGACTTTGGGGAGGTGGAGGTACTTTTATCCGGTATCCCTGATCAAATGATCATGCCCGATGAGAAGCTGGGGCTCACCTGCCTGGTATTGGCGATGAAGGGCGACCGTACGGGGCTAAAACAGCCGCTCGCCGACCTGGAAGCCAACGCCATGGAGGACACCTCCTTTCAGGCTCATGCCTATTTATTCAAGGTATATTGTGTACTTGGCCGACACGATGAGGCCTTCCAGCTGCTGGAAAAACTGTTCCACCACCAATCCTCCATTCTGCTGCTTTCCTTTGGCGGTCCGCTCGCCGAATCCATTCAGGCCGATGCCAGGTACCCGGCATATCATCAGCGGATATACCCCTTACGTATCGATACCCCCAAACCCAAAAAAGCAAGTACTTCAACGATAGATGATGGAACAGCCGCTGCTCTTCTGGACCGACTGCATGGCTTTATTGATCAACAAAGTCCCTACCTGAATCCCTCCCTCAGCCTGCGGTTGCTGGCGGAGCAGATTGAAATTCATCCCAACCAGCTGTCGTGGCTACTCAATGAAAAGGTAGGGAAGAACTTCAATGAGTTTGTCAACCAATTGCGGGTCGAGTATTTCAAGAAATTAGTCGTCGATCCGGCAAATTCCCATATTTCACTGATTGGACTGGCCTACGAAAGTGGGTTCAATTCCAAAACGGTTTTCAACACCGTTTTCAAGAAAACCACGGGTATGACGCCCAAAGAATACCAGAAAAGTCAGTCCTGACCGGGCTTTTTGGTACTGATTTATAATGGCGAACCTCTTTGTGTACTTCCGAACAAATAGGTCCGGAGACTTCATTAGACTTGTTGCGATGTAAATATTTTTGTAATTTTGCTCATTATGAAAATATCAATTAAAGATCTAACTACTG
>CATMVR010000755.1 GCA_950075905.1 uncultured Persicitalea sp.
GGCCTTCATACCCATCGTCGGGAACAGTTCCCCGTGGACGTAGGCGTCGGTTTGGTTGTGCTGCGTGGCCCATTCCAGTTCCAGCATCTGTACCTCGATGGCCTTGGTAAGCGGGTCGTCGCCAAATTGCGTACCCTCGCTCCACACAAACACACCTGAGTTGCCTCCCGCTTCCATGTGTTTCCATTCTATTTCCAGAATAAAGTTTTCGTACTGCCGGTCGGTGCGCATGACGCCGATGGGCTTGCCGGTACTGACCAAAATGCCTTTTTTGACCTTCCAGGTATCTTCGGCGGTATTGACATTCACCCAGCCATTCAGGTTTTTTCCGTTAAAGAGGGGTTTGAAGGCCAGGGGGTCAAATTCTGACTGCGCCAGACATGCAGTGGTCAGCAGGAAATAAAGGCCGAGCTGGATATAAAGAGGGATGTGTTTCATGGGTTTTCAAAATGATTCAGAAACTTTGTTCGTTTTGACTAAGATAAAGGAGAGTATACGCCGGAGACTACTTATCATAAGCCTTCCTTTCGATTAGTGTAGTGGATTTGATTTCAATTATCGTCTATACCAAAAAGAAGGAGGGGGCCGTTGCCGGTCATGAGACCGAAATCGTTAAAAAAATACCTTCCGCCGCTTTTGAGTACATTGCAGACCAATAACCTGAATCCTTACGTATAGACATGATGAAAAAAAGAATTTTACTGATTGCCCTGGGTGCCCTGTGTATGTTTGGAAACCTTTCGCAGGCGCAGAGCCTGGAAAAATTTGAGGTGACCGACGCCTGGAAAGCCAAAATAAAGGAACTGGCCCCGGCCAAGACCACCTATCCCAGCAAGAAAAAGCACAAAGTGCTGCTCTTCTCGCTCTTTACGGGCTTCAACCACTGGGTGGTGCCGCATACCGATGCCATGGTCGAGATTCTGGGCGAAAAAAGCGGGGCGTTTGAGGTAGTGCAAAGCAACGACATCATGATGTTTGAGAAAAACAAACTGAAAGAGTTTGACGCCGTTATACTGAATAACAACTGCTCCATCAACCCCCGCCGCGATTTGTTCTACGATAAATTGATCGAAAACAAATCACTCTCGGAAGAGCAGGCTACGGCCAAATCCAAAGAATTGCAACAGAATCTGTTGAGTTTTGTCAAGAAAGGCGGCGGACTGATGACCATGCACGGGGCGGTCACGATCTTCAACAACTCAGAGGAAATTAGCGACATGATAGGGGGGAGCTTCGACTACCACCCCGCCCAGCAACCCCTGAACGTGAAGTTGGCTGACCCGGGCCATAAGCTCGTGCAGGCCTTTGATGGTGAAGGATTTACCCACGTAGACGAGGCCTATATGTTCAAGAACGCCTACGCCAAACAGAATTTCCATCCGCTGCTGTACCTGACCACGAGTGAGATCAAAGGGTTGAAAGGAAACAATCCTGAGGATAAAAAATATATCTCCTGGATCAAGCGCCACGGCAAAGGACGGGTATTCTATGTTTCCCCCTCGCACAACGCCCAAAGCTTTGAGAATCCCAAACTGCTCCAATTCTACCTGGACGGCATGCAGTACGTAGTTGGGGACGTGAAGTGTGATGAATCGCCGATCGGCACGACCACGCCGTAGAAAATTGCTATTTTGAAGATGTGATGAGGGAGCTTTCTGGAAAGAGGGCTCCCTTTTTGGGCTAGTCTATCCGGCCCAGATTTTCACTGCCCCCCATCCACCCCAACCGACAGTTTTCTGATTTCCTTCTCCCCCAAAGCCCGGTCAAACACCGCGAGCCTGGTGCCCTCTGGTTTCGGAGTACACCAGCAGGATGCCTAATAGTAGTAAAAGTTTGATAGAACGCATGTGAAGACCTTGGTAGTCGGCTTCTGCCTGGTATACTTTTTTATAGTGTTCGTACACTTACTCAGGAGTTACTTTCACTCATTGCTTTATCAAAATGCAGGAACTTAGTGCAGGATTTATTAGATATGCTCGCTTGGTACGTGGGATCTACGTGCTGCTACTGATCTTTACGGCAGGCAGCTGCCGCACCATCGACGAAATTCCGGTGGAGGTCCTGAATCAGAAATACGACGTACCCCCCTCCAACTATATACAAGTAGACAGCCTGGCCGTCCACTACCGCGACGAAGGCCCCCGTACTGACTCGGTGCCCCTGGTGCTGCTGCATGGTACGGGCTCTTCGCTCTTTACCTGGGATGCCTGGGCCCGGAGTCTCAAAGAAAACCACCGGGTTATCCGGCTGGATCTGCCCGCTTTTGGGCTTACAGGGCCTCACCCCGATGGGGTATACACCCTCGACTTCTACGTTGATTTTCTGCACGATTTTCTGCAAAAGGTAGGAGTAGATCGTCTCGTACTGGCGGGCAATTCTTTGGGCGGCGAGATTACCTGGCGATACGCCCTCCGCTATCCTGACGAAGTACAAAAGATGATTCTGATCGGGGCAGCGGGGTATCCTACCAAGTCCAAAAACGTACCGTTGCCCCTGGTGGTGCTGCGGTTGCCCGTGGTTCGTGAGGTATTAAAGAAAAATACTCCCGAGGAGGTAATCCGCAAAAGCCTTCACTACCTCTACGCCGACACTACCCGGGTCACCGATAGCCTGGTGGTGCTCTACTCTGACATGACCCGTCGCGAAGGCAACCGCGAAGCGCTCACCGACCGCATGGAAAGCATCGGTGAGGAGGGACCATGGCAACAGCTCCCAACCATCCAAATACCCACGCTGCTGCTGTGGGGGCAACAGGATCAGCTCATTCCCCTTAGCTACGGGCGGCGGTTTGACAAAGATCTACCCAACAGTACGCTGGTA
>CATMVR010000756.1 GCA_950075905.1 uncultured Persicitalea sp.
CGGAGGGCAAAGAGCCCATCAAACGAACAAAGGGACAGACCTATGGGTTGGATGGCCGCAAACGTAGCCTGAAAGAAGGAGGAATTCGGGTACCAGGAATCATGGTATGGCCCGATAAAATCCCGGCCGGTACGGTGATCAATACGCCGGTTTTTACTTCCGACTATTTTCCAACCATTGCTTCCCTTTTGCAGGTCGATCTCAATAAGTTCAACCGGCCTTACGATGGCATGGATCTGCAAAAGATAGTGGACAATAGCTCATCCGTTGAAACAAAGGACAGGTACCTATCCTTTTTGCTGGAAGGCCAGGCCGCCCACATTGGCACGCGGTATAAAATATACCGTGAAAAAGCCGGCGCGGAATGGCAGCTGTTCGATCTGCTGGATGACCCCAACGAAACAAAGAACATTGCCGCAACAAAAAAGGACCTTTTCAATACCTTGATCGCAGATTGGTCGCTCTGGGAGAAATCAATCAATAATAGTGCGGCTGGTAAAGACTATTAGAAGGGGCGGCTGAAAGCCAGCTTGCTCTATTAAAAGGCTGTACACAAAATGGATTTGTCCGACCTATTAAATCAGACTATACAAGTACATAATATTAGTTTCTCATGAAAAGAAGTAAAGTTTTGATTGCCAAGCTGTTGTTTGCGGTTGTAGCCCTGGTTGTTTCCTTGGGCTTTGTGTTCAAACGAACTCCTGAAAAAGCCGTTGAAAAACCCAATATCATCTTCATATTTACCGACGACCAGCGCTACAATACGATACATGCGTTGGGTGACGATCAGGTGATCACGCCCCACCTGGACGGTCTGGTGAAAAACGGGACCACCTTCAGCCATGCCTACAACATGGGCGCCTGGGGCGGGGCGGTCTGCGTCACCAGCCGGGCCATGCTGCTCACGGGCATGTCGGTTTGGGATGTCTATAAGGAAGAGAAGGATTACTCGAAGCTGTATGCCAAGCAGGGGTTCTGGCCCCAGCAGCTGAAAAAGGCCGGCTACGAAACCTGCAAGACGGGGAAGTGGCATGTAAGGCAAAAACCCGAGGCTATTTTCGATCACGTGGTGCACGAACGTCCGGGGATGCCCAACCAAACTCCGGCGGGCTACAACCGGCCGCTGTCGAGAACCGACACCACCTGGCAGCCCTGGGACAAGAAACAGGAGGGTTTCTGGAAAGGGGGCACCCACTGGACCCAGGTAGTGGCCGATGACGCCATCCATTACCTCGATGCAGCCTCGAAAAAAGACACACCATTTTTCATGTACCTGGCGTTCAACTCACCGCACGATCCGCGTCAGGCCCCCAAACGCTGGGTGGACCGCTACCCCGTGGACGATATCAAACTGCCCGTAAGCTACCTGGATGACTACCCCTTCAAGGAAGAAATGGGGGCTGGGAAAGGCCTGCGGGATGAGCAACTTGCTCCTTTCCCGCGCACGCCCTACGCCGTGAAAAAGAACATTCAGGAGTATTACGCCAGCATATCGTATACCGACGAGCAGATTGGCCGGATATTGGACGCCCTGCGCAAAAGTGGAAAGCTCGACAACACCTACATCTTCTTCACGGCAGATCATGGCCTGGCGGTAGGCCATCACGGCCTTATGGGCAAGCAAAGCATGTTCGACCACAGCATGCGTTCTCCCTTGATTGTAAGCGGACCGGGTATTCCCAAGGGGGAAACAAGAGACCAGAATGTGTACCTGCAGGACATCATGGCATCCACCTACGAGCTGGCCGGAATCAAAAAACCGGACCATGTGTATTTCCACAGCCTACTGCCGATGATCAAAGACAAGAACCGAAAAAGCGCTTACAGCAGTATTTATGGCTGTTACACCCAGCAGCAGCGCATGGTGCGCACGGATCGCTACAAGATGATCGTATACCCGGAGGCCAATAAAATCCTGCTTTTTGACCTGGTCAAGGATCCTGAAGAAATGAACGACATAGCCAGGGTACCCGCCAATAAAGCGATCCTGAAAGATCTGAAAAAGCGTCTGCTGGAACAACAGGCTCAGCTGCACGACGAACTCGATTTGACTCCTCAGCTAGTGAACCTGTAAGGCTATTCGTGAATGTACTTAGACATGGAGGGTAGCGTATGACTCCTAAAAACCTATTGATAAACTACAAGATGAAAAATAGGCGCAAGGCGATCAAATGGCCCCTTATCAGTATTTTTCTAGTCCTGGCCGTTTCGGTCAATACTTACGCCCAGAAGCCCAATATCATCTTTGTTTTTGCCGACGATTGGGGATTTGGCGATTTGGGCTGCTACGGCAATAAGGAAGTTTCTACCCCCAACCTGGACAAGCTGGCCACCCAGGGTACCCGGTACACACAGTTTCACGTCACGAGTGGCGTGTGCTCACCCAGCCGAAGCTCGGTGATTACAGGCCACTTTCCGGCCCGGCACCGGATTCATGGTCATTTTGCGGGAAACGAAGTCAATGCCCGTAGGGGTATGCCCAATTGGTTGGATGAGAATCTACCTGTTTACCTGCCCGGGGAAATGCAGCAAGGAGGGTACGTGACGGCTCACTTTGGCAAATGGCACCTGGGAGGAGGCGGATTGCCCCATGGTGACCTCTCAGCCCCGGAACCCAAAGCTTACGGCTACGATGAAACCAGGGTATGGAACGGAAACGGCCCCACCTGGAACGGGGATCAGCTATGGCCCACCACCCGCTACATGGACGATGATACGGTCTGGATTCAGAATTCCAGTAAGATTGCAGTAGATGCGACCATTGATTTCCTGAACCGGAAGAAAGGAGATGCTCCCCTGTTTGTTAATCTGTGGTTGAA
>CATMVR010000757.1 GCA_950075905.1 uncultured Persicitalea sp.
CCCTGGCAAAAATAGAAAAGTCCGGCAGTATTTCCGCTTTCTGCTCCTTTTTAAAATCTTCACCATCTATGGCAATACGTGCATGAAAGGCTTTCCTGTCGCTCTCCTGGCCACTGTTGTCCGACAACACGCCCACCATCCACCCTTGTGTGAGCATCCCGATCTTTGCCGCCGGCACCATATAGTTCAGCTCGGTCGAAATGCCATGGGAGGTGTCTTCGGACTGGATGTTAATGCTCTGCTTCCTCTGCACGATTTTACCCAGTCGGTTCTGCATGGATTCCGCAGTGCGGTCAAACACCTGGCCGGAAATAATGTTCCCGCAAGTATTCTTTATGGAGTCGGCCTCCACCTTTCCATAATCCTTTTCCAGTTGGGAGTAGTCCTGCATTCCGATGGTCACAGCCACGCGGTTGCTGCGGGCAGTGGCGATCAGCTTGGCAATTCCCTTGAAGTAGATCGTTGGCAGCTCGTCCACCACAATGGATGAGGGGTGTTGGCCGGGTTTGTTGATCAGGCTCAGAATACGGAAGTTGTACAGTCCAAGCGCGGCACCATACGTGTCTTCTAGTTCGCTGTTGTTGCCGAGGCAGAGGATTTTAGGTTCCTTAGGATTGTTTATGTCGAGCATGAAGTCATTGCCGCTCATGGTCCAGTACAAGGCCGGACTGGACAGCCGGGCAAGGCCTATCTGGGCCGAGGAGATCTGGCCCTCCAGCTGGTCCACGGCTCCCCCCTGGTGGGCGGAGGCGAAGGGTGCCATATAGCTGGCGATGTCCGGCCTGTCGTTTAGGATGGGCAGGAGCTCCCGGTAGTTGCGTGAAACCAGTTCCACCAGATGAGGAAAGGTGCAGTACTGACCCTGTTGGTAGTTTCGCAGGAACCAAATCAGGGCCGTTACATAGTTTACCGGGGATTCTATGAAGTATTCCCCCTGCTTCTCTATCCACTTCCGGTTGAGGTTCAGAAGCATGGTACGGGCACTCTGAAAGGCATGGTCTATCCGGGGGAGGTACGAGGGGTGTAGCGGGTTGCACCGGTGTGACTTCTTGGGGTCGTCGAAATTGATGACATAAAATCGCAGGTTTTTGGGTACCTTTTTCTGATGTTTCAGAAGTGCGTTGTAGGTAACCAGGGACAGACTAGGGTACTTGAAGTCATACACGTACATGGCAAATCCCTTGGCCACATGCTGACGTATCACACTGTGAATGATACTGTATGTTTTTCCAGATCCGGGTGATCCCATGACGAGGGTCCCGCGGAAGGGTGCCGACAGGTTCAACCATCCCCTGCGCTTGCCTTCGTAAAGGTATTCGGTGGGTATGTTCACCGAGTAGGGGTTCTCGAGTAAGCGCTCCTCCTGCGGGAAAGTCTCATTTTCGGAATTGAACTTGTCTTTTCCGGGAGAGAAGTTCAGTAGGCGGTTGATGCCCTGGGTACCTTTGAGCAGGTACAATACACCGACCACCGTTACCGATAGGTAGGCGACTCCGAGTGAGGAAACGTCTGCATTGCGGAGTAATTCCAAGCTATTTTCCTGAAGTAAAAAGGTGCCACCCAGGTACATGACCAATCCAAAAATAATAGCTCTTGCCACTTGTCCTATCTGAAGGGTTGTCGATTTGACGCCCCGGCTCGTCAACCCGTAGGATCCCACACAGATGCCTGCAAACAGCTTTAATGGCCAGGGGCTCCCAAAAAGTTTGGGATTCCGGGCAAACCTGCCGATGAGATTGTCAACATGGGGGTTCGTAAGTCCGAATCCGTTGAAGACAGTGTGAAGTTCCACATAGAGGTGTATGCCAAGTGCCACCAATCCGAACCAGAGGACTACCTCTGTATTGTGATTCAATATTTTGCGATCGTCTCTCATGCCTTTACAATCGGGGTTTTCTCGATTTTTTAATCATTCTTTTCAATTCCTCCTCACTTTCATTTAGTGACGTGTCCTCACTGATGGCGCTTAGCAAGTGCCGAAAAGGACTTGGACCGTTCAAGTGGTCCTTCGGACCTAGGTCCTCTGACCGATTGGAAATGCCTGCTTCTAATAGTCGAATGCCCGAAGCCGGAACAGGCAATCGGCCGTCAGTGGGGGAAAAGCTGGCTGATAGCTTTCTTTGCCTTGGCTCCCCTACCCTATTCTCTAAATGATAATCTCCCAGCGTGTTCCTCAATGCTTCAGCAGCAAACGCCTTTTCCAACTCTGGACCCGTGAAGATCGTCAGCCGTTTGGTGTCCAGGTACGATATGCCGGTAAGGTCACCTTCTTTACTCAAAGTGGGAATGATCTCTATATCGATTCCTGACAGTTTTTGCCTGAACTCCGACCAGTTATTGCTCTCGTTTAATTGGTTTCCAATAAAAGCGCGTTGCCTAGCCGCTTGGTCGCCCTTAATCTTTGCTCCTGCATTTATCCTCCTCTCCACGGTTTCGCGGGTGGGGCGATAGGGCAGACTGCTTGCCGTTATTGCTGCTCCGACTTGGTTTCCGCTTTGGTCCAGAGTGGAATACGCCAAACCCACGGTTTGCGAATTTTTCCCTATTTCTACAGCCCTAACATTATATCTACTGAGCAACTGGTTGAACTGGGCGAAAGAGCTGAATGTGAAATCTCTCAATACGCCCTGGACAATGGCGGATATGTCGTCCTTCAAGTTGCTGTTTCCGTACTCAACCGCCTTCAGTCCCGAAGGCCTTGGACGCATTGCAATCTCTTCGGCGATTTTTAATCCAAAATCCAGTTCAATCTGCTGTCGTAACGAATTCGATCTCTCCCTTTCGAAACGGCCCGGTATTTTCCTGCCGGCCTCA
>CATMVR010000758.1 GCA_950075905.1 uncultured Persicitalea sp.
TTTTCAGCCGATTGTACCATTGGAGACAGCTTCATGAGTTGCCAAATGAACCGCGTCGTCAAACTGCCGCTGGTTTTGATAAGGGAGGTAGCTGAAGCACCCGGGTGGCAAGCGTACACTTTTACACCGGTCTTGCCAGCCTTTTTCAATTTATCCTGTAATTCATAGACAGTCATGATCTGGGCCAATTTGCTCTGGCTGTAGGCATCATTGCCGTTGTAGTTTTTGTCCCAGTTCATATCGTCGAACTTGATGGTTTTCATACCCATTTTATAACCTTCACTTCCCACCACCACAACACGTCCTTTGGATTTTTCAATCAGTGGAAGGAGCAGGCCTTGTAGGGTGAAATGACCGTAGTGGTTCACACCAAGCTGGCTTTCAAAGCCATCGACGGTAAGTTTCTGACTGGGTACCTGGGCAATGGCGCCGTTACACATCAATGCGTCTATACGCGTCACTTTCTCCAGTACTTCTGCTGCTGCTTTTCTCACAGAAGACTGTTCTGCCAAATCCATGAGGATAAATGACACGTCTATCTTTTCACCAAGTTCTTTTTTCAAGGTCGAAATGACATCTTCTGATTTTTTCGTATTACGATTCAGCATCACCACTTTTGCGCCCTTGGACAACAGTACCCGGGTGGCTTCAAATCCTGTACCGCTAGTAGTACCTGTTATAAGGTATGTTTTACCTTTGAGGGAACCGATTCTATCAGGTGTCCAACCTTGTTTGCCAAATTGAGTTGTATTCATCATCTTTCCTAATTTTTTGTTGTTTTAAAGAATAAGACAAAGGTCGATACAGCGATGCTCAATTGTCTTATACGCAATTTCGAAAGACGTATACTTTTTGGCCTTTTGTGATTACATACAACGGTTAGTGTAGCAAGTGGGCTTCCTCTACCCGAATGGGCAGAAGCCGCGCTATGAAATAATCGGTAGCCGGCACCCAGTAGGGATGCAACCGGGCCCTTGGTGCGGTTGCGGACAATTTACTCTTGTTTAAGGTTTCCTTTTTAAACAGCTGTGTAAGTAAATATTTTACCATGTGTGGAGAAGGATAATTCCAGACCCTGCCGCCAGGGACTCACCCAAAAGCTGCTTCCACCCGGTTGTTCTAAATGTGTAATACCTTCCCCTACAACTCCCCGTAAACGCTACTTATTTCAGAAACCCACTAAGGGATTTCTGAAATAAAACAGTCCTGATGTATAGTAGTTCGGTTTCCAAACGAAAATTGCACCTGGCTATTCAAAAATGAACACAAAATACGGTGTGCTAGTCCTGGCATTGGTCTCCTTGCAGAGCCTCGCCAAAGATTTCTATGTATCTCCAAAAGGCCGGGATACCCATCCCGGTACCCTGAGCCAACCCTTTGCTACCCTCGAAAAAGCAACTACATCCAGTTTGCCTTTCATCGGGAAAGAAGCGGTGCACATCTGGCTGGTGGAAGATACCCACTACGTCAGCAAAACGCTGGTACTGGACAGCCGATTTTCGGGCAGCCAAGGGCTCACTATACAGGGGCTGCGTAATAACGTGTGGGTCAAAGGCGCCAGGCAGTTGCCCAACATGAGATGACGTGATCACAAGAATCCTGGCTAGGCAAACCGCTTATGGCTACGAAAACAAACGATTTCAAATTCAAACGCATTGATACCATGCTTCAACCGATTACCTTAAAAACGATTCTTGTTTGCCTGCTGGGCGTATGTCTGGCGAGGAGCCCCGGCCTCGCCCAGAAGAAACGGCCTAATATCCTGTTCATTCTGGTGGATGATCAGTCGCCTTTCGACTTGACTGTCTACAACCCCGCCTCAAAGTTGACCACGCCCCATTTGAGCAAGCTCGCCGCCGAGGGGATGGTTTTCGACGGGGCCTACCACATGGGGGCCTGGATCGGGGCGGTCTGTACTGCTTCCCGCACCATGCTCATGACCGGGCGTTCGCTTTGGAAGCTCCCGCATCAGGCCAATCCGAATAATACTAATCCGAACCTGGTACCGGCCCACTTGGAGGAGAATTCTATGGCGGCCATTTTCAATCGGGCCGGTTATGCTACCATGCGTACCTGTAAGAGTGGCAATAGCTACGCACCGGCCAACCGGAAATTCACCGTCAACAAAGAGTCGGTGAGCCGGGCCGGAAACGACGAAAATGGCAGTGCCTGGCACGCGGAGCAAGTGCTCGATTATCTCAAAGACCGGGACGCCAATAAGGAGGAAGACCCCTTTCTAATCTATTTTGGTTTCTCCCACCCGCACGACCCCCGTAACGGGAAAGAAGGGTTGCTAGAAAAATACGGTGCCGTGAACCATACCGATCCGCATAAGGTACCCTTTGTCAATGCCAAGCAACCGGCATTGCCTTCCAACTACCTGGCGGCGCATCCGTTCCCTCATGGTCATCCCCAACTGCGGGACGAGGAGCAGGTTTCGGGCGTTTGGAAAAATAGGGATGAGGGTACCGTCCGCAATGAACTGGGCCGCGAGTTTGCGTGCAGCGAGAATATCGACGATCAGATTGGTAAGGTTCTCAAAAAATTGGAGGAGATGGGGGAATTGGAGAACACCTATATCTTCTACACCGCGGACCACGGCATTGCCATCGGCCGGCACGGATTGATGGGCAAGCAGAATCTGTACGAGCACACCTGGCGGGTACCCTTTATCGTAAAAGGGCCGGGAATCAAGCCCGGAAAACGGGTAGGTGGCAATATCTACCTGATGGACGTATTGCCCACTTTCCTTGATTTGGCGGACATCAAAATACCTGAAACAATCGACGTGCTGCGCTTCAAGCCGGTGCTTTT
>CATMVR010000759.1 GCA_950075905.1 uncultured Persicitalea sp.
AACAGGCGCTTGGAGTAAGGATTTTCTTCGTGGCGCTTGGCATAGATGTGGGTGATGCCCTGCTGCGCGAAGGCAGCAAGTACCTCATTCAGCATAGCCCTACCCACGCCTTGGCCCACGAGGTCGCGATGCACCACACCTTCGGCAATGTAGCCATGTACACGATCAGGTGAGGGTTCGTAGTCGGGGTAGAAAATTCCCGTTTCGTAGGTCATGATGCCAACGATTTTTCCATTCTCTTCGGCGACAATACCCCGTACTTTTCCTTCCATGATGGCCAGTAGATGGGCAATAACTTCCTTTTCCGGCAGGTGATTCCATTCATTTACCCCATGTTCAAAAATGAGATTTTGGATAGGGAGAATATCCGCGGGCCGCGCCAGGCGTAGTACGACTGTTTGCAAAATATGTTTTGGCTGTAAATGATAGCAATTGAAAAAGCCGACCGCCGAAAGCTGGTATTCCTTAGGGCGTGGCCGTTGACAGCGTAAAGATTTTACCATTGCCCAGGCTGCAAAAGTACAGTTCGTTCTGCTCATCGACACCCAGCGTAGAAAGCGATGACACCGTACCCGCCAGGCGAGAGTTTTTCGGAGTAGTGTTATTGCCCGCTTCGAGCGCCCACACCCGGCCGCTTACATAGTCGCCATAGATGTATTTACCCACCAGGCCGGGCAGCTTTTTGCCCCGGTACACGTAGCCACCCGTTACCGAACGGTCGCCATTGGAATGGCTATACTCCCATACCGGATCAATCAGCCCCGTCTGCTCGCAGTTGGAGGAGGGGTTGTAACAGTGGTCGCCCTCTTTGAGGCGCCAGCCGTAGTTGCCGCCCTTAGTGATAATGTCTATTTCTTCCCAGGCATTTTGCCCCACATCACCGGTCCATAGCTGCTTCGTTTCCGGGTCAAAGCTGATACGCCAGGGGTTGCGCAGACCGTAAGCGTAGATTTCCGGCCGGGCACCGCTTTCGCTCACAAAGGGGTTATCGGCCGGAATGCCGTAGTTGCCTTTGTCGGTAGCGTTCACATCCACCCGCAGGATTTTCCCGAGCAGACTGCCTTTATTCTGGGAGTTGTTTTGTGGATCGCCGCCACTGCCGCCATCACCGGTGGCAATGTACAGGTAGCCATCGGGCCCAAAGTGAATCGAACCACCGTTGTGATTGGAGTAAGGCTGGGCAAAAGTGAACAGAATGGTCTCACTACCCGGATCGGCCACGCCCGAGGCAGGGGTATTGACCTTGTAGCGGGCAATGACTGTTTCCTGCGGATTATCCTTGGTATAGTTTACAAAGAAGAATCCGTTACTCTCGAAATTGGGGTGGAAAGCCAGTCCCAGCAGGCCCATCTCTCCTCCGCTGCGTACTTTACTGCTTATGTTGAGAAAGTCCGTGGGCGAAGGGGAACTTTGGGTAGCATTAAAAAACTTGATGGTACCCCGCCGCTCCACCACAAAGAGGCGGTTGCTACCATCGCCCGCATTCACCAGTTCTACCGGATTATTGAATTCCAGGCCGGAAAAAGCTTCCACAAACCGATAGCTTTCAGTATCGGATGGATTGGGAGTAACCGGGTTTGCCGAGCCATCATCGGAAGAATTGCCACAGGCTAATAGGGTGATTATCGTTAGGAAGGCCAGGTATTTATTCAGGAATAAGTTCATAGTCAGTTGAATTCGTGTTTTTATAAAACGAGAAAAAAGAAGGGAATGTTATTGAGTTTGAGCTAGTAAGTGCATGATTACTTGTTTCTGCCTGATAGATCACAAAATCGTGCCAAAGAGGGAAATACGATGGCATTGTGCTTCGAATACCCCCCTTTCTAGGGGGGAAACTCAATTTCCCTTTGAAAAATTGAATTCAGTACCCCGCGGCCTGTCCGTCTTTCCGCATTTCCGAGGCACCATGGTATACCTTACGGGCGGTATCTATGAGGATAGCCTGGTAGCCGCCGAAAAAGTCTTTATCAATCAGGTGATGACCTTTTTTCTGTAAGCCGGTGCGTACCTCGGCCGAAATACCGCTTTCCAGCGCTACGTGCCCGCCGTCGGTCATGGTAGTACCGGTAGGTTCGCTACTACCCGAGTGGCTGAACCGGGCCGCATCGCCGGCTTCCTGTACATTCATGCCGAAGTCAATGATATTGCACAAAATCTGCACGTGACCCTGTGGCTGCATGGCCCCGCCCATCACCCCAAAGCTCAGGAAGGGTTGGCCGTCTTTGAGCACAAAAGCAGGAATAATGGTGTGGAACGGACGCTTGCCCGGCTCGTACACATTGGCGTGGCCGGGTTGCAGGCTAAAACTACTGCCCCGGTTTTGCAGCACAAAACCCAGGCCATCGGGTACCAGTCCGCTGCCAAATTCGAGCATATTGCTCTGGATAAGCGACACTACGTTGCCCTCGTCGTCGGCTACGGTCAGGTACACGGTGTCGCCTTCTTTCAGGATCGCTTCGCCGGCTTCTATTTTTTTGAGCGTCGTTTCGGGGCTGATGAGCTGACGTCTTTTGGCGGCGTACTCTTTGGAGAGCAGGGATTTGAGGGGAATTTTGGAAAAAGCCGGATCGGCATAAAAGTGGGCGCGGTCTTCAAAGGCCAGTTTTTTGGCTTCAATCAGCGTGTGCAGGTAGTCGGCGCTGTTGTGGCCCATGGCTTTCAGGTCGTAGCTTTCCAGGATATTCAGCATCTGCAACACGGCAATGCCCTGCCCGTTGGGCGGTAGCTCGTACACATCATAGCCCCGGTAGTTGACCGACACCGGCTCCACCCAGGTACTCAGGGTAGCGGCAAGGTCGTCTTTGCGGAGGTAC
>CATMVR010000760.1 GCA_950075905.1 uncultured Persicitalea sp.
GCGCCGCATCTGGCTCTGCAGGTACTCGACGTCGTAGCCGACGCCCCGGGTGCCGTAGCTGCCCAGGCCCATGATGGCCACCCGGAGCTTGCGGGCTGGCTTGCTGTGCGTATTTCCGAGTGGCGATGCCGTAGCGGGCGATAGTATGGAGTTGGCAAGGGCGGTGAAGCCCACGCCAAGGGTCAGGTTCTGTAAGAAATCTCTGCGGGTTGCCATGGTGGTATGTTTGTGAGTTTGAAAGAAAAGATTGGCTTTCTGGTTACCTACTGATATATATTAACCCTCCTTAATCTCCGCCGGTTTCAGATCGGGAGATAAGAAATGAATAATGGCCAACGCTACCAGGTAGGCCACGCTTGCAATGATGAAGAGCGGCACGTAGCCCGCCCGCCCAATGGTAAGGCCGGAGTAGGCCGCAAAAATAGCCCCGCCCACGGCCCCGAAGGTACCCCCGATGCCGGTCACCGAGGCCACATCCTGGCGGGGAAACAAATCGGACGCAAAAGTGTACAGGTTGGCCGCCCAGCCCTGATGGGCGGCGGTGGCCAGCGCAATGAGCGCCACCGCGGCGTGCAGGCTTTGCGTGGTAGAAGCCAGAAAAATGGGCAGAATGCAAAGCGCGCACAGGGCCATGGTGGTTTTGCGGGCCCGGTTGATGCTCCATCCCATCAGAATAAATTTGGAGGATAACCAGCCAAAAAATACGCTGCCGGCGTCGGACACCAGGTAAATGATCAGAAAAGGAATACCGATCGATTTCAGATCCAGGCGGTGTTCGAGCGTTTGGTGGCTATTGAAAAAATCGGGTAGCCAGGTAAGGTAAAACCACCAGATGGGGTCGGTCAGGAACTTGCCGACCGCAAAAGCCCAGGTCTGCCGGTAGGTAAGTAGCTTTTTCCAGGGAATTTTCTGTCCGGGTATCACGTCTTCATCGCTGTTGATGTGGGCCAGCTCGGCGGCCGAAACCCGGGGATGATTGTGAGGCCTTTGGTACGTAAGCCACCAGAGCACAAGCAGCAAAAAGCCCAGTAGGCCGGAAACGGCAAAGGCCATGCGCCATCCATATTGTATCGTGAGCCACGGGACGGCCAGCGCCGTGAGTATGATGCCCACATTGGTGCCGGCATTGAAAATGCCATTGGCAAAAGAGCGCTCCTGTTTGGGAAACCACTCCGCCACGGTTTTGACGGCCGCCGGAAAATGACCTGCCTCTCCCAGGCCGAGGAGAAAGCGCGTCAGGCTCAGCGAGCGAACCGAGCCCACAAAGGCGTGTAGCACCGCGGCGACACTCCACACAAAAATAGAAAGGGTGTAGCCCCGTTTGGAGCCGATGCGGTCAATGAGCCAGCCTGCAAACAGGTACCCCAGCGCGTAGGCCCACTTAAAGGCCGAATCCACATAGCCTATCCATTCTTTAAATCGGGCGTCGTCGGCCGCCGTAATCAGCTGCCCGGGGGCCAGCCCGATCATCTCTCGTTTAAAATCGGCGTCTATCATAGAAAAGGATAGCACGTTGCGATCAATGTAGTTGATAGTAGTGGCTACAAAGAGCAGCATAAGTATCCGCCAGCGATAAGCACCAATGCCCTGAAAGGTCATAAGAGTGAGGGGATTTGGGGTACGTTTAGGAATAGGCTGGCTAAATTAAATAGTTCGGGCCGGAATGTTGCAATAAGTTCTACCCACTCAGAAAAAAAGAAGTACGGGCGCTTTATACCAGCACCAAATTTCATTTTTGGAAGTCGGAATTTGAATTCTATTTACCTGGCTTACCACAAATTGTAAAAAAAGAATGAACCCCCTTGATCCAAAAAATGAGGGGGGACGTATATAAACGGGAAGGCAGTCAGAAAGAGAGGACGCTCCCTACTGCGGCAGGCCTTAACAGATACGGAGATTCCGGAACGGAATATTGTAATATTAGAAGAATACCAGGAAACAGGTAGCCAGGGAAATACGAATAATAGCCGTGTAGATTAGAGCATCAGGTAAACCTTCCTGACCTCTGTGATAGTCAGTAATTTTAACATCATCGGACTGCGAACACAGTTGCTGCCGGAAAGTTGGATCAGGCTGCCCCGGGTCTTTGCCTGCGGGTGCCGGAATAAAATGTCCCGGAAGAACAGCACCTTTCGAAAAAATTAGTAGATTGCCCCCTCTTGAAAAATAAATAACAAACCCTTGGCGACCCAAAAACCCCACTATTCGGAAGAAGATCTGGTAGAATCGCTAAAACAGAACGACCGGGCGGCGTTTGAATACCTATACGACCGCTATTCCGGGGCTCTGTTCAGTGTAATTTGCAAGGTCATTCGTGACGACGAGAAAGCAGAAGACGTAATGCAGGATGCTTTTCTCAAAATCTGGAAGAGCATTACATCTTACGATCCATCCAAAGGCAGACTCTTTACCTGGATGCTGAACATAGCCCGTAACAGCGCTATCGATGCACTCCGGTCAGAAGGCAGAAAGCCCGGTATGGACGATATTACTGAAAACCTCGACCGCACGGAAGAAAACGCGTCGTATCAACCCTCCACCTCTACGTTAGATCTGAAAGCATTGGTAGAAAAGTTGAAACCTGAGAGGAAAATCCTAGTCGATCTGGTGTATTTCCAGGGGTATACCCAGGAAGAAGCCTCCAAGGAACTTGACATTCCTCTCGGTACAGTAAAGTCACGCATTCGGACTGCGTTGCAGGATCTTAAACTTTATTTTAAACTATGAATACCCGAGACTACATAGAGTCAGGCATACTAGAAGAATATGTGCTGGGGGCAGCTTCTTTACAAGAGAGGCAAGAAGTAGA
>CATMVR010000761.1 GCA_950075905.1 uncultured Persicitalea sp.
CTGTTTCATCTCCAATACTTTCCCTCCGTCTTTGAGAAGCTCGTCGCGATAGGTAAAGGCCATGGCAGAATCTTTGGAAGTCGGCCCATAATAAATTGCCGCTACCGGCAGACGATTTTTTCCTTTGGCCAGCTCCAACACCTCCTGGGCCTGAGCCTGTATAGAGGGATGGGCCAGATATACCCATTTCCCGTTTTCCAGCAGGGTACCATCCGTAGCCAGAGGGTTTACCATCACGATGTTATTCAGATTGGCGAAGGACGATACCAGCTCAAAGGGACGCATGTAAAGTGGTCCGAAAATAAGGTCAACCTGGCCGAAGTGCTTGTTATTGACAATTTCCAGTACCGAATTCTCTTCGTTCCCTACATCGTAAGCCTGAATATTAACAAGTATACCTTCTGTTTGGAGCTGTTGTTTGGCCAATTGCAAGCCCGAATAAAAGTCAAATGCGTATTGATTGGACAAACTCCGGCGCCGGGGGTTGAATTCAGACAAACGGTAAGGAAACAGCACGGCCACATTGTAATACCCCTTCGTCCATTTTTTTTCGTAAGCCTGTTTGCTACCTGTCTCTTCCTTAGGCTTCGCCCCGGACTGATCAATCACTTCGATCCCGAATTGGTTGGTAAGCTGGTCGGAAAGTTCCAGATCGGCCCGATTTGATGACTTTTCCTGTATCAGCTTGACTAGGGCCTGGGCCACAATACGATCATTGGGGTATTGGGTATTTAACATTTTCAGGGTTTGCAGATCATCTACCTCTTTGATAAAAAATTGCTTCAACCCTTGTATGTCTTTCCCTAGCTGTGGATCGCCAATCTGGTTGAGGTAGTCAAACCCCCTTTTGTAATCTTGTAGGGCGAGATAATTGGCCCCCAGCAAGTACAGAGCTTCATCTTTCTCTTCCCAGCCCGGATAACGGCTCAGGAGCTGAAGCAACATATTGTTGCTTTCGTTGTACTTCTTTATCTTGTTGGCGGCCAGTCCATAGTAATAGTGGGCTAGCGGGGCAAACTGAGTATTGGCACCACGAGAGGTGAGATCAGCAAACTGGCTCATGGCCAGATCGTAGCGACCCAGATTATATAAGCTTACTCCTTCTTTAAATTTTCGTTCAGTCTGATCAAAAACCTGAGCCTCGACACGGGTGCCCGCCACGCTGAACAGCAGGAAAAAAATCAGTAGTTTACCAGGCGAATGCATAGATATTGAATTTCGGATTGAATGTATCACATCAAAATACAAAAAGCGTACTAACCTAAAAGCAAAGGGTAACGCTCATGAAAGAAAACGTTACCCTTTAAGGCCTACACGGGTAATACTGATAAGATCATTTCTTCTTACCTTGCTTTTTTTCCAGTTCAGCCTGCTTTTTCTTTGCCTCTTCGCCAGCCTGCAGGGTTTTTTCCAAATACTGCTGAAACTTGGACTGCTTCTTGTTTCCGGCGGCGTTTTTGGCCCGGTTTTCGTCCAGAATCCGCTTGATCTTGTCCTCATCCACAAAGCGACGGATCGTCAACTGCTGGCCAATAGTGACAATATTGGAAACAAAGTAGTAGAAAGTAAGACCGGCCGGGAAGTTGTTCAGTACAAACATAAACATCACGGGCATAACGTAGCTCAAAAACTTCATATTGACCGGCCCCGGCTGGGTGGGGGTCATCTGATTGTTGTAATAGGCATACGCAATACTCGAAACAGTCATCAGGAGTGTAAACAAACTCACGTGACTACCGTAAAACGGTATGGTAAAGGGCAGCTTGAAGAAGGAATCGTAGGTAGAAAGGTCTTCGGCCCAGAGGAAGGGCTCCTGCCGTAGCTCAATCAGATTGGGAAACAGGAAGAACAGCGAAAACAGGATCGGCATCGTAGCCAGTACGGGTACACAGCCACTAAGGGGACTTACGCCAACCTGCTGGTACAGCTTCATCTGATCCTGCTGCTGCTTAGCCATATCGTCAGGATTCTTCTTCTTCAATTCTTCGAGCTCGGGGGCCAGCACCCTCATCTTTGCCATACTTACGTACGACTTGTAGGTAAGCGGCGTCAGCAGTAGCTTCACGATCAGTACCAGACAGATAATCAGCAAACCATAGTTGGAAAACGCTTTCTCCAACACATTGAAGAGCGGAACCAGGAAATACTCATTGATGGGCTTCAGGAAGGCATACCCAAGGTACACGTTTTCGTCAAAATTCTCGGCGGCTACCTCATTGAGCGTATGGTAATCGTTGGGCCCCAGGTAGTATTTGAAGCCGGTAGTGCCATTTGCCAGGACGGCGGTCGGGATAGAGGCCTGAACGTTGAGAGTCTTCACAATAGTGGTATCGGCGGGGTTGACCCGTGCCTCCACTGTTACATTCTGCAGGGGAGAGCTGCTGCCCGCAATCAGACCCGCCAGAAAATATTTATGTTTCATCGTAAACCACTGCACGGGACTTTCGGCGGTGGCCTGCTCGTTGGCATCCGGGTTAGGACTCAGGCTTTCCAGTGCGTCGGTATAGTAGTTGATCGTTACTGCCTTCCGGTTTTCAGTCATATCATTTTCGAACTGGAGCATTTCGTTCTGCCAGCCAAACTGCAAGGGCTGATTGCCCTGTACTACGCCGCGGGCCTGAATACCGTAGTCGATCACGTAGCCGGTTCCCCGCACCACGTAGGTCTGCTCCACAAACTGAGTTTCAGAAAGAGACAGCCGGTACCTGACAACCACCGAGTCGTTTTCGGCCAGTGTCTGATTGGTAGCCGTGGTGGTAAAGTACAGGTTGGTAAGGTCTATGTTGCCACTCTGGGTGGGA
>CATMVR010000762.1 GCA_950075905.1 uncultured Persicitalea sp.
CTCATACTCGGGATAGTACCGGATGATAAACGGCAGCGAGGCCACCAGCATGCCGTTGGCGGGGGTAGGTACGCCAATGAAGGAGTCGCTTTGCCGGGGGTCTACGTTGAATTTGGCCAACCGGAGCGCCGAGCAAACCGCAATCAGAAAAGCCAGGTTGGGAATCCAGATATCTGCCAGATCGGGCACACTACGCATCAGAAGTTGATAAATAATGATGGCAGGCAGGACGCCAAAGGTAGTGACATCGGCCAGGGAGTCGAGCTCCTTGCCGATGGGAGAGCTTACTTTGAGCAGTCGGGCGGCGAAGCCATCCAGAAAGTCAAACACCGCCGCCAGGCCGATCAGGGCGCAGGAAAGCAGCATATTGTTATGAAAAACTTCTACAATGCCCACGCAGCCGCACAGTAAGTTGGCACAGGTGAGGGCATTGGGTATATGGCGCTTCATGGGGTAGGGGTTACTGGTTCAGAAAGGGGTTATGCTTTTTCTCGTAGCCAATGGTGGTAGGCTGCATGTGTCCGGCGTAGACGGTGTAGTCGTCGGGTAGCGTAAATAATTGGGTACGGATGCTGTTAAGCAAAGTGCCCATATCGCCGCCGGGCAGGTCGGTGCGCCCAATGCTCTGCCGAAAAAGCACATCGCCACCGATCACAAACTTTTGCTCATCGTGCACAAAGGCCACGTGGCCGGGAGCGTGGCCGGGTACAAACACGATCCGGAGCGACGAATTGCCAAAGGTAACGGTTTCGCCCTCTTTCAGCCAGCGTTCTACGGTGGGCTCGTCAAAGCGCGGAAAGCCGTAGTTGGGTGCGTAGGTCTTTACGGCGCGCAGCAGGGGCTCGTCGAGCTGGTGCAGGGCAAAAGAAATTTTGTAGGTACGTTTGAGCTGGGCCACACCCAGCACATGGTCAATGTGGGCGTGGGTGTTGGCGATGCCCGTGGGGGTAAGGTTATTCTCTTTTATAAAATCGGTGAGCTCCCTGAACTCGTGGGCTTCGTAGCAGCCCGGATCTATGATCAGTGCCTCGCGGGTTTCGTCGTAAAGCACGTAGGTGTTTTCGGCAAAGGGACTAAAAACAAAAGATTGAATCTGAATCATACCTGAAAGGGTGTTGAAACGGCTAAGTTAACAATACAGATTGGAAACCGCTCGGTGGAATTGCATTATTGCCCGAAGTGAGGATGCCTGTGGTGAGAAGCAGTTAAAGCAAGAGGCCCCTCTTTTTGGAAGAGGGGCCCCGTTATGCTGATGTGGAGTCAGTCTAGTAAGTCACCGGATCAGTAACGATCCGTGCGGTCCGAGTTCCAGGAGTCGGAATCCCATCCCGTATGAATGTTTTGTCCGCGATACGTTCTCCATTCGCTGGTGATAGCTTCGCCCTCCTGCCGGTTGCGGGGTTGTACTCCCACCACAATTCCGCCTTCTTCGAGGCTGTTTTTGTATACCTTGGCGCGGTCTTCAGGAATACCAGAGCCGATCAAAGCACCAATGATACCTCCGGTCAAGCCCCCGGCACCGGCTCCGGTGAGTCCGGCTACAATGGGGCCGGCTACTACCAGTCCCAGTCCGGGCAGAGCTACTGCCGTACCAATAGCGGCAATTGCACCCACAATGGCCCCGGCTGTACCGCCAATGGCCGAGCCGACTCCGGCGCCTTCCATAGCTTTGTTGCCCAGGTCAGAGCGATCTTCCTTGTCTACGTCCTTGAAATGCGTATCACGGGTATCTTTTGACATTAGTACGGATATCTCATCCCGCGAATACCCCCGGCTGAGCAAACTGTTGTAGGCTTTCTCAGCGTCGTCCTTGTCTTTAAATACTCCGGTAATCGTTCCCAGATCGTTGTCAATGTCTCTGTTTGCCGAATTGTATTGGTCTGAATCTCTTCTGGTTTCCATATTTTTAGGTTTAAGTATAGTTTGAAAATGATTGTTACTTGGCTTACTATCTTGTTTTCAAAATAGCGCACCACTATTTAACTTACTAAAATAGTGTACCATGAAATGAGAAAAGAGCCTGGACAATTATTATTCCTGAAAAGAAAAGTTAAAAATCCGGAGAGAAATAGGGTTATGAGAGTACTATACGCGCATTAAAGCAGTACTATACGTATTTTAAACAGATAGTGGGTATACTTATCTACCACCACCGCTGGCTTGGGGTGCCTGTAGACGGTACGCAAAAGAGGGGGGAAGCAATCTTTCGGAACGAAATTTATACCAGCCCCATCCTCCACGTTGTGTGCAATTCACTGTACATGTCCACTTTATCCAAAATTAATTTTAACGAGGAAAGCCCCGCCTGTCCTGACGACAAGCGGGGCTTTGGTAATCGGTAAAGTACCTATGGCTTACTCTTTGATTGTGGCCTTGATGCGGTCGTAGTACAGTACAGTCAGGCCCTCAAAGCCTGAGTCAGTACCTACGCACAGCCACAGCTCTCCATTGGCGTTGGTTTTTACCGCCACGGGATTTTCCGTAGAGCGCTTCACCAGTTTGTACACCTGCTCGTCCACGCCATTGCTTACATTCCCAATGACAGGCATTTCGGGGCCACCGGTAGCCTGTTGGCCTTTCTTGATGGTCACCTCGTAGTAGTCATCCACCAGCTTTTTTACGGGCTCTTCCGTGGCTCCTCCCGCTTTGAGATACACCGATTCGGCGGGTGAGCCACCGATGCCCACACTGTTGTTCCAGTAGTTGGTACCCAGGTCAATTTCGTAGGACACCTTGTAGGTCGTGTTTGGCTTCAGGCCGGTGACTTTCTTTTTCAGGAACATAAAAAGATCATC